>CANPXD010000005.1 GCA_947585615.1 uncultured Clostridia bacterium | reverse complement strand
TCTTTCTTTTCATTTTTTACCCCAAAATACAACAAAATCCCTGCCTTCGCCTAAACAAAACAGGGGTTCTTTGACAGACTGCAATCCCCGCCGCGTAAGCGGCGGGGATTGATTTGGCAGGGGCAGAAGGACTTGAACCCTCGGCACGCGGTTTTGGAGCGTTTCAAATAGCTTTACAAGTAATGTTTTCTGGTGTTTTTTAGTGATTTTTAGTTTAACTTGCACAATTTTTTTAAAATTACATTGTATAAAATCACAACGATATAACAATAGCTTAACATTTTTTTTGCAAAAATGTTTGCAATTTGTTTGCAAAAAATCTTAATTTTGTTTGCAGTAAACGGACAATATATTCAAAATTTTATCCCTGCCTTGATTTAACAAAGCAGGGATATTTTTTATGTGCTTAATCTTGTTTTATATCAAGTGAGGAAAAGATGAAATCATCATCAAACCAAAGGAAATCGTTAAGCTCTGTTTCAGTACAACCATTAGGGAAAATGTCTTCAAGAATGAACATAAATTCATCTTGCTTATCATTTTCAATAATCGCTTTGACGGTTTCCACTGCCCCGCTCCAAGCCTTGAACTCATCAATTTTGTTAATTTCGTATGTCAGTTTCATTTTGACAACTCCTTTAAATAATTACTACTCTTACGAGTGCAAGGAGAAGTCACCAACATAAGATAATTTGTCAAGCAAAGAAAAAAGCTTTTTAACATATAATGAAGAAAAAAGTTTTTTCTTTGTCGTAATCTCAGTCGAGATTTGACAAATTATTGCTGTTGGTATAATGAAAAGCATAAGTGAGAGTTGATATAAAACCGATTAAAAAATATCCCATATAAATCAAGCGGAATAAAACTTGACTGTTGACAAATTGAAATCAGCTTATTATAATAAAAATGAACAAGGAGTTATCCGATAGACGGTTAGCCCAAGTTAGACAAACGACTGCCTAAGTGTGGAGCTTATGGGCGGTCGTTTTTTATGCTTATTATGTAGCCCGTGGCTACGATAAGAATAATTACTATAAAAGCTAAATATTCCATAGCATCACCCCCTAAAATCAATTAGAGGGCATTGCCCTCTTTTTATTAAGAGGACTAACCGCCTACCGTTATCAGTGATAACTCCAAGAGAGCAAAAGCTCTGTTGATATAATAACAGTTATTGTTTTAAAAATCAATATTAAATAAAAAATCCTGCCTTTAACAAGCAGGATTTTATTCTTTATCATTCTTTATATAAATTAAAATATCTTCAACTCTGCAATCAAGAATGAAGCATAATTCATTAAGCGTTTTTGTGGTAATTGCTTCGCCGTGCTTCATTCTATGGAGCGTATTTGCGGGAATTCCGTGCTTAAAAATCAGGGCGTATTCAGTTATGCCTTTTTTATTTAAGGTTTTATAAAACGGAGCGTAAGAAATCATATGCTATCATCTCTTAATATAATATATGAATAAAATAACATAACTAATCTCTTGACTATGCTAAAGATATTGAGTATAATTTGAATATGCTCAATATACTGAGTATTTATTATTGCCGGTGCAATGTTTAATGTGTGGTTTTGGCTGCAAATTTATATTTTTAGGAGGATATTAAAAACTATGAAAAAATCATTATCAGTCATTTTAAGCGTGGCTCTCATAGCAGTAATGCTTGTCGGCTGTGGCAAATCATCTAAATATACAACGCTTAGCGGATATTTAGAAGATAAACACAGAATTTTTCTTTTAGTAAATAGCGAGGATAGCGCCATTCCTGCAAAAGAAGCTAAAGTTGAATCTGTTCTCATCTTCAAAGAAGATGGTACAAATATGATATACTATCCTGAAATGACTTTAGGTGAATTAGAAAATATGGAAGATTCTGAAATAGAGGAAATGGCAGAGAATAGTTTTAAAGAACTTGTTAAAGAATCTAATGAAAAGGCTTATAACGAATTGATAGAAAATGTTACAATATATTCTGAGAAAGAATGGGAAGAAAAGTTAAAAATCGAGTATGAAAACAGCATAGATATTTACGGGCATAGATATTCTGATATATCTGATGAAAATTTCTATGATTTTGTTCCTGAATTATCAGATTGGAACGGTGAACTTGGAAATAAGTTAAGAGATGTAGTTAAGAATAATTATATTGAATGTTTTACAACAGGCGATTATAAAAAAGCCGCCAATAATATTTACAATGGCCTTATTGAATGTTTTAAATCTTCTGAAGCAGGAAAAATGGCTATAAAAGCGATTGAAGATTATACATCGAATCCAACATTGCAGTATAATATTGTTATTAATACTGATTCTACAGGTAACAATGCTATTTCTGAATCATTAGTAGAGCAATATGCACCAGTTATTGATAATTCTTTTGCATATATACAGGATACATATAGTCTTAAATTAAACAAGATCGAATTGTTTGGACCTTTAATTGAGTTTGGAACAACAGGGTTTCAAATATATGATTCATATTATTTTGGATATAGAGTTGATATTGAAAACGGTAATACATATAATTTATATTATCTTCTCACAAGAGGAAAAAATCTTGAACAATTTACCATTGATCCCATTGGCACTAAAAATGTTTCAGTTGATAATGTTGATGATGTTTTAGAAAAAAATAAAAAAGTGATTTTTGACATCAATTCTTATATAAAAGGCTAAAAAAACATATCAATGTGATGCTTTTAACAATGTTATTAAGCGTCACAGCTATTATCATAGGTTTCACGATAGGAACAGGAATCCTCGCCTATCACATTTTTGCCGACGACAGTACCGAAACACATAATCAAACAAGTATAACTTGCACGGTAGATAATAAGGGCGACTCGTAACGAGTTGCCTTGTTTTCCCGAAATTCTTAATATATCACATCTGAGAAAACAGCACGGTAAACCGTGCCGGGATTATAAGTGAAAATAATATTTTCAAAAATTTTATAATAAGGAGAGTACATTACTATGAAAAAGAAACTCATAAGCATTCTGCTCGTAGTTCTCGCGGTCTGCTTTCTCACGGCTTGTACGGCTCGTGCGCCCGTGGAATCAACGGTAACGCAAAATGATACCGAAATCACACAGGACATCACACAGACCGACGGCACTACCGCAAAAGGCGACACAGCAGAAACAGAAACAACATCCGTTTCCGACGGACAAACTGTTACCGAACAAAAAAATGCCGAAACTCCGACTGACAAAAAAGGCGTAGAACCGGCGAAACCCGTTACAACCAAATCCGCTTCGTCTGTTACAACGAAACATACCGCTGAAACGACGACTAAAAAATCCACTGTTTCTGCAACAACACAGAAACGCACAACAGAGCCTACAGCGACTAAAAAGTCGACTTCGACTACAAAGGCTCCAACGACACAAAAAGCAAAACCTGCAACCACGGTACATCAGCATACTTACAAAGCCGTATACCGTGAGGAACCCGTCTACGAGGAACAGCCTCGATACAAATGCGTAACACATTACTACTGTTCTGTATGCGGAATAGACTTCACTGAAATCGGTCGTAAAACAGGGCAAAGTGAAGTAGCTGTATCCGGCGACCATCTCAAAGTCCACGACCATTATGGTACAGGTCATCTCGTAGAAGAACTTATCGGCTACGAAAAAGTACAAGTCGGTACGAAAAAGGTCATTGACCATTACGAATGCACGGGTTGCGGAGCCGTAAAGAAATAATATCCGCTAAACCGTGGCTGGACATAGATAAAACTGTGTCCAGCCATAAAGTTTATCAAAAACCGACAAAAAAAAATCAAAATGGGGAATAAAAACCACGGAGTATAAAAATGTCTACAGAACAATTATCAAAAAAGCTAAATAACGCCGATACGGAAATCAACATTGTGACAAATCTCATATACAAAGTATCTGTCACAACGATTAAAAGAACCGGCGAACTCGGCGACAGTGAAAGCCCATATATAGGCTTATTCTTTATTGACGCCGAAAATGTATTTCACAAAACCGTTGAAATGAATCATAATGGTTCAGGTATGCTCATTGAACTGAAATCATACAAATTGGAAGAACGTTAAAATGCGGGAATGACTTACAGACAATCCTCAAACAGAAAAAGTCGACTATTTCGAACAGAACGGCTTTCAGAATCAAAGATTTTTTTTCATAGATTAGTATAGTATTACAAAGATATATAAGTATTGTATATTTATACAATTTATTATAATATTTGTTATATTTATTCATTGTTAATTATTGCCAATTTTTATTGCGCTTCAAGTAATTTTTTTGTTAATATTAACAGAAATTTTCTTTTTCCTATTGACAAGTCACCTATGTAATAGTATCATTTGATTATGGATTATAACACGTTTATGTTAAAACGGCCGAAATGCGCCTTTAGCAATTGCTTGCGCAGATTGGTTGTATGCATAAATATGTTATAATCCTTTTTCTTTTTATGTTTTTAAAACATTACAAAATTCTATTATTAAGTTGGAGGTGTTAAATTCAAATTAAAAAACTTATTGAGTATGGCTCTTGGCTCTATGCCAAGGGGAATTGCAAATAAACTTGAACTACTTGTTAAAGCAAAATTCCATATTTTTTAAGTGGCACTACAGGTTCAGGAAAAAAGCAATTTCTACATACATAAAAGATTGTATTAAGATAACCCGGAAGGAGGTGAAAAAAATGAATTTTATAAGTTGTTGCTTTAAATCAGAGTATTTTCTGAAATTACATCCTACTTAGGTACAGTTATATTTTTGAGGGCGGTTTCACCCCGTTAATTAACATAAAATTAATAGAAAGGATGTTTATACATGGCATCAATAGATAAGGAAAAAAATGCTTTAATAAAAATAAAAGCATTTATAGATTCTTATGTGAAAGGTTCAATTACAATCGATGTTGAAAACATTGATTGTTTAGAACCATATGAACATAATTACGGTATAAATGTAATTATGTCAATTATAAGAAGTATCGTTTATGAGGGATTAGATTTATCAATCCCTCTTGACGAGAAAGGAGGTGAAAAATAATGGCATTAAAAAGATTAACCCAATTTTTACATTTTGATTGGGAATCATTTTCTGCTGACAAACAGTTTTCTGTCACCGACTGCAGAGAATGGGTAGATCATGATACAAAAATGGTTATCGGTACAAAAGTTGAAGCTGTTATTATCAATGATAAAACAAAATATATTGATAATAATGGTGACATCTTGAATACCACAAATCGGTATTCATCCGTTACCTTTAAAGTAGGTAAACGGATGAATATACCGGTGAACTCTCTTATTAAGCCTTTGAAAGTTAAGGCAAAAGTTTACGGGCAATACAACGAATGTCTAAGCATAAAATGTGAAGATATTCAGATTGTGAATCCATAACAAAAAATCATGAATTATTTTAATAAAAAAAGGTCAATTGTTGCCTTTTTATTACCTAATACGAAACTTTTGTTATTAGGTATGTGTAGCCTTTTAATTGCCCTTTTTACGTTAATATTAAGACTTGTATTAAAAACAATATCTTTTAATATTGATTTGTTTCAAGTTGTTATAGAATGGCTTGTATGCGCACTTACAACAATAAGTCGTGCTTCACTTATTATAGGTGCTATACTTATTGTAACAGCCATTACAATCCACTTTATAATGCCTGATAAAACTCGTATCAAATATATGGTACGTAAGGTGTTATGCAGCTACGAATACGGCAATCCGCTAAACCTAAAAGACGGAGAACGCTTACCTAAGATAAAATGTGAAGTAAGCGAGCTTGGCGTGTTCACGCTTACAGTAAAAGTAGTTTCTTGTACGGTTGAGAATATGCAAAATATAACAAGCAGTATTTCATCAGCTTTAAACAAAAAAAGATTTGCTAATTATGCGGTAACTCAAACCGATACCGATATAAGTTTTAATAATGTTAAATTTCGCATTGAAGATGTAACTCAAGACCTTAGTTTGACTTTTAATGAAGTAAAAAAAATGAAGCAGACTAATCCGGCAACGCTTGCTGTTCAAAAGAATACATATATTGATTTACGAACATCAGGCAGTATTCTATGCGCCGGTAAAACAAGAAGCGGCAAGACAACAGGAATAATAAGCCTGTTAATTCAGTCCCTTCTCTATGAAAAAGATAATTTTGACAGTAAAATTATTATAATTGACCCCAAGCAAGCGGAATTAAGCCGTTTGCCAACGGTCGTTACTCTTGACAAAGACGGCGAAGCAAAAGGAATATTAAAAGCTATGCAAATGTTTTCTGATATCATTGTTAAGCGTCAACAAACACTAAATACATTGTCAGAAAAAACCGGCGATGCGGTGAAATGGTGGGATGCAGGAATGCACGCTTCATTTATATTTATAGATGAATATGTTTCTTGTAGAACTATGTTTCCATCAAAACCGAGTAAAAACTGCCCAACTTACTGCCTTGCAACATTTGACAGCTTGCTAAAGCGTATTGTAACAATGGGCGCAAGTGCAGGGTGCTTTGCAATAATCAGCATAGCAGAAGCCAGTGTATCTGAGGGTGGTCTACCTGCAATGTTACGTTCTGCAATGACAACAAAAATTCTTTTTAAGCCTACACTTGATGAAGGACGACTAATCTGGGATAGTGACAAGCTAAAAGATTTTAATAACGGCAGAGTTTATAATGCAGGCGACGCTTGGTTTTCCAGCACAGACGGATTACACGACAGAGTATCATTTGTGCATTTTCCGCGTATGACTTTTAAGGTATACGCTGAGCTTGGCAGATTGCTTAACAAGTATCACAGCTAAAAATCGGACACCGCTGTGCGTTGTGAAACAAAAGCAACAGCGGTGTTAGGTGTCAAACATTAGTAATAATACATATTTTGTGTGTGCAGGGCTTGTTATGCACACACACCCGTAATGGTGTTACGGTGTTAAAAAAATATGAAAAAACCAAATTTAATAAGAAAGGAGACGACACCGATTTGAGCAGTAAAAATAACAGTTACAAAAATATGATGTATGAACAGCAGTTAAAACATCTTCCTGCCGGTTCGATAGACAAGCTTGTTGATATAATTGAAAATAAAATTAAGCCTAAAAAGTATGCCCTGATTCTACACGACAAAGACACTGACGAAAAAGGTAATCTTATTGAAGCTCATGTGCACGTTATGATGAGTTTTCAAAATGCACGCTCTCTTAATAAAGTTGCAAGCCTTCTTAACGATAAGCCGCAATATATTGAAGCGTGGAAAGGAAACAGCAATAACGGCTATGCTTATCTGGTACATAGAACAAATACCGCAACAACAAAGTATCAGTACGATCCCGCTCGGGTAATCGCAAATTTTGATTATATTGAGCTTCTTGAAAACATCTTGTCAGAGGTTTCAAGCAAAAATTCTATGAAAATAAAGAACTTACTTGATTTGTTATATTCAGGGTTGATTACTAAAGAAGAAGTTGAGAAACAAATAACAGGCGCTCAATATGGAAGATATAAAACTCAAATAGAAAATGTGTATTCTAAGCTATTAAAAAAACAATCTAAAGATTTTAAAAAAGAAATGATTGCACAGGGCAAACGAGTAACAGTAATTTGGATATACGGGGAAGCAGGTACAGGTAAGACGACCTTTGCAAAATATTATGCCGAAAAAAGAAACCAGCCCTATTATTTAACAGGTTCATCAAAGGATTATTTTCAAAAATATTTAGGCGAACATACCTTAATTATTGACGAGCTTAGACCGAGGATTATTGAATTTTCTGATTTACTAAGAATACTTGACCCGTTTGAAATCAATAAAATGCTTCCGTCGAGATATAGCGATAAAGAATTAACCTGCGATTTAATAATAATAACAACGCCTTATAGTCCAGACGCATTTTATAATTGCTATTTTGGTAATTATACGTCGATAACAGATAGTTTTAAACAGCTATCACGAAGATTATCACTTGTTATTAAAATGGACTATGACCACATTCATGTTATGGAATATGACAGTAAAAACTTTAAATATAACGCAGTGCCTAATGAAGACAAAGATAATATTTTTTCAGACGCTAATCGTCCTAATATCTCAACGATTGACAACGTCGATTTATTTAATTCGATGTTTAACTAAAATTATACCTAAATTTAAAAATAATTTCTGAAAGGAATTAAATATGCAAAATTTGTTAAATAATTATCCTGATATTTTATCTGTTGATGATTTGCAAAAAATTTTAAGGATTGGCAGGTCAGCAGCATATAAACTTTTAAAAGAAAATAGGATAAAGACATTAAGAATCGGAAACAGATACATTATACCAAAGAAAAGCGTTATTAACTTTCTTGATATAAGCTAATCTAAAATTAAATTTAAAATACTTGAAGCGGGCAAATATTAATGCTATTATACAAATGAATATATTTGTCCGTTTCAAAGAAAGGAGCGAATAATGGCAACTGGAAGTTTGTTTGAAAGAAACGGAACATATCACGCTATAATTAGTTATTATAATGAATATGGCGAAAGACGGCAGAAATGGTATAATACCAAATTAGCCGTTAGAGGTAATAAGAAAAAAGCCGAAAAGATTTTAAATGATTTACTTTTGGAATGGGATAAGAAAAATGTAAAATACTGTGATTTAACAGTTGCAGAGTATTTTAAAAATTGGATTAAGGAAATTGAATTAGAAGTTAAACCTAATACATATCGTTCTTACAAAGGCAATATGGAAAATCACATCATACCTTATTTTGAAAGTAAAGATATTTTAATACAAGAGCTAAAGCCTTATCACCTTGAAGATTATTACAAATTCAAATTAAAGCCACACAGCAAGTTAAGAAGTGATGAAGCATTATCACACACAACAATAAAACATCATCATCAAAATATCAGTAAAGCGTTATCTGACGCTGTGCGAAAGGATATTATACATTATAATCCTGCGTCTTATGCGAAAACTCCAAAAACAGAAACATATAAAAGTGAGTTTCTCAATCCGAAACAGCTTCAAGATTTGTTGCTGCTATTCAAAGGTTCAAGTGTGGAAATACCTGTAACACTCTGCGCAATATACGGTTTCAGAAGAAGCGAAGTATTAGGCCTTAGCTGGAATAGTATAGATTTTGTTAATAGAACAATCACTATAAGTCAGACACTCCAACAGCATAAAGGAGAAAATACGAATTATATTGATACTCCTAAAACAGAAAGCAGTTACAGAACATTACCACTGACAGAAGATGTTTATCAAATGCTTAAAAAGCACAAAGAGCTTCAACGAAAGCGAAAAGAGCTAATTGGTAATAATTATGTAGATAATAATTTCGTGTGTACTTGGGAAGACGGAAATGTTATAGCGCCAAATTATTTATCAAGAACGTTTCATAAAATTATCATTAAAAGTACCCTACCACACATAAGATTGCACGATTTGAGACACAGCGTTGCAAGTAATCTTTTAAACAACGGTTTTTCTGTTGTTCAAGTAGCAGAATGGTTAGGACACAGTAGCTCATCAACGACACTAAAGTTTTATGCTCATAGTGATAAAACATCAAAAATTCAAATCGCAGATAGTCTTAATAAAATGATTGTAATATAGCCGGATTTTCGTTTGCTGTTTGCAAATTGTTTGCAAATTGATATGTAATTGTTTGCAGGAACAAAAACGAAAAAAATAAAAAGTCTTAAAATCCGCATTATTAAGCGAAATTCAAGACTTTTCGGTGGCAGGGGCAGAAGGACTTGAACCCTCGGCACGCGGTTTTGGAGACCGCTGCTCTACCAACTGAGCTATACCCCTGTATTTTTTGAATTGGTACTTGTGTATTATAGTACAACTTAAATCATTTTTCAATACAAAAATTAAAATATATTAAAAAATGTTTTCTTGTATTTATTTTACGATAATGGTATATTTAAAGTGCAGTTTGATTATACTTGGAGGAATCTTATGCGCGGCGAAGAAGTAAAAAAGATACTTGAGGATGTAAAATCAGGCAAAATTTCGGTTGATGACGCGGTTTTAAAGTTGAAAACTGCTCCTTTTGAGGATCTTAGCTACGCAAAAGTGGATCTTCACCGTGAACTCAGGCAAGGCATTGCCGAAGTGATTTACGGCGGTGGCAAAACCGTTTCACAGATAATCGGTATTTCCCGCAAAATGTTAAATAACGGGCAAAAAACGATTATCATAACGCGAATCGATAAGGATACCGCCGATGAAATTAACGAAAAGCTTAGTTTGACATACTATGATGCGGCAAAAATCGGCATTATTGGCGAGATTCCGAAGCCTTACGGAATCGGTAAAATCGTTATTGCAACAGCCGGAACAAGTGATATTCCTGTTGCCGAAGAGGCGGCTGTTACAGCGGAGGCTCTCGGAAATGATATTGAGAGAATTTACGACGTTGGCGTATCGGGACTGCACAGACTTTTACCTTATATTAAAGAAATAATGAATGCTAGCGTTGTGATTGTCGTTGCAGGGATGGAAGGCGCTCTTGCGAGTGTTATAGGAGGTCTTGCCGACTGTCCTGTAATCGCCGTGCCGACAAGTGTTGGCTACGGGGCGTCTTTTGACGGTCTTGCGGCACTCTTGTCCATGCTCAACTCTTGTGCATCAGGGGTTTGTACGGTGAATATTGACAACGGTTTCGGAGCAGGTTATCTTGCAAGTATGATTAATCATATGGAGGTAAAAAAATGAAGGTCCTTTATTTGGAATGCGCAATGGGCGCTGCCGGAGATATGCTTTCGGCGGCGTTGCTTGACCTGATGGATAATAGAGATAAGTATATTAAAAAGCTGAACAGTCTTAATATTCCCGGCGTTTTTTTCGAATATGAGGAATCGTTAAGATGCGGCATCAGGGGAATTCATATGACTTTGAAAGTCAAAGGCAAAGAGGAGAACGATGAAATTTACTCGGGCGAAAACCTGCATCACCATCACCACCATGGCAGAAATCTCGGGGATATTGAAAAAATTATTGATGGAATTGATGTTTCTCAAAAAATCAAAAACGACATCAAAAATATATATAGAATTATAGCCGAGGCTGAAAGCGAGGTACACGGAGTACCCGTCGGAGAAATCCATTTTCACGAGGTTGGGGCAATGGACGCCGTTGCCGATATTACAGCTGTCTGTCTGCTGTTGAACGAGCTTAGTCCTGATAAAATTGTTTGCTCGCCTGTTAATACGGGCAGCGGTACAGTTAAATGTGCGCATGGGATTTTACCTGTCCCTGCACCGGCTACGGCATTGATTTTGAGGAATATACCTATTTATGGCGGTCACATAAAAAGTGAGCTCTGTACGCCGACAGGGGCGGCACTCCTGAAGTATTTTGTGACTGAATTTAACGAATTGCCTGCAATGAAAATCAAAAAAATCGGTTACGGTTTTGGTACAAAGGAGTTTGACACTGCAAACTGCCTGCGCGCTTTGTTGGGTGAAGCTGCCGAAGGTGCAAAGGAATGTATAGCAGAGCTTTCCTGCAACGTTGACGATATGACGGCAGAGGAAATATCATACGCTTGCAGACGTCTGTATTCAGGAGGAGCGCTTGAGGTTTATACTACTGCTGTTTATATGAAAAAGTCTCGTCAGGGAACTAAAATATCTGTTTTGTGCCATGAAAATGAAGCTGACAATATAGCGGAGCTTTTATTTAAGCATACAACAACAATCGGCGTAAGAAAGTGTCACTTTGACAGATATGTTATGGATAGAAAAAGTGTAAAGATAAAAACATCGTCAGGTGAAATAAGCAAGAAAATCTCAAGCGGCTATGGAGCGGTAAAGGAAAAAATGGAATACGATGAGATTGCCGCTGTTGCCGATGAAAATAACATTAGCTTCAGAGAGGCGCAAAAGCTGCTTGAAAAGCATGAACTTTAAACAAAAATTCCTTTTGCCTGAAAAACAGCAAAAGGGATTTTCCTTACCGCACCTGAAATAATCGCTTTTTGTGCATAAAGTTATTTCTTTTCCGCAGGCAATACTGCCGTATGGCAAGGCAAAAATGGTGTTAGATGCGGAAAAACGGTTGTTTTAGATGCTTTGTTTGATTTTCCGTTGCTTAAATAAAAAAACTCCGCAGTTATTGAAACTGCGGAGATATGGTGGGCCATCAGGGACTCGAACCCCGGACCGACCGGTTATGAGCCGGGAGCTCTAACCAACTGAGCTAATGGCCCTTATAATCTCGCTGCGACTTAAGTATAATAACACCTTATTGGATTTAAGTCAATACCTAAAATTAATTTTTAGCAGTAAAATAAGATGGGAAAAATCTTGCCATAATTGTTTGGGTATACTATAATATTATAAAAATGTATCAGGAGGGATCTGTTAATGCCTATATGGGCGCAGCTGCTTTTGCAGGCGGTGCTTATCTGTGTCAACGCAGTTTTTGCAAGCGCTGAAATAGCGATTGTATCAATGAATGATGTTAAGCTTGAAAAAATGGCAAAACAGGGAAATAAAAGGGCGAGAAGACTTGTTAAACTGACCTCAAAGCCTGCAACTTTTCTTGCAACGATTCAGGTTGCAATTACCCTGTCGGGCTTTCTCGGTTCAGCTTTTGCGGCAGATAATTTTTCCGAAATCCTTGTTGATGCGATTATGAAAAAGGGAATAGGAATTTCGCGTTCAACACTTGATACAATTTCCGTTATCATTATTACGATCATTCTGTCGTATCTGACTCTTGTTTTCGGTGAACTTGTTCCCAAACGGGTGGCTATGCGCAAAACGGAGTCCACTGCGCTTGGCGTATCAGGTCTGATTTCGGTTATTGCAAAAATATTTGCTCCTCTTGTCTGGCTTCTTACGGCTTCAACAAATCTGATTCTTCGTTGTATGCGCATCGATCCCAACGCTAAGGACGAAGAAGTCAGCGAAGAAGAAATCAGAATGCTCGTTGACGTCGGCTCTGAAAAAGGCATAATTGCCAAAGATGAAAAAATAATGATTTCAAATATCTTTGATTTCAATGACAAGGAATGCGGCGAAATTTCAACGCACCGCACGGATATTTTAGGTCTGAACAGTGATCTGTCCGTTAAGGAGTGGGAAAAAATCATTACGGATTCAAGCCACAGCGTATATCCTGTATTCAAGGGTAATATTGATCATATTGTGGGAGTGCTCGACTCCAAAAAATATTTCAGACTGAAGGATAAAACAACAGACTCTGTCTGGAAATACGCAGTGTCGCAGCCTGTATTCATTCCCGAAAATATGAAAATCGATGTGCTGTTTGAAAATATGCAGAAAAGCCGCAATCATTTCGCGGTTGTTCTTGATGAATACGGTGGCACAGTTGGCATAATTACGATGAATGATCTTCTTGAGGAAATAGTCGGCGATCTTGAAAATGAGAAAAACGCCGCCGCTTATGAACCTGACATTGCAGAAATATCAAAGGATAAATGGAAAATCAAAGGCTCTGCCTCTCTTGACGAGGTTGAAAGGGTGCTTGAAATAAAGTTGCCTGTTGAGGAGTACGAAACATTCAGCGGATATATTTTCGGTATTTATTGCTCGATTCCGGAGGATAACGCCTCGTTTTCCGTTGAAACAGATATGCTTGTGATTGACGTGTTGAATGTTGTTAATCACACTGTCGAAAGGGCTGTTGTTACGCGCAAACAGAATTCCGCAAAGTAGCGTTTCGTTTATTTTTTATTTAGATATAGAAACGATTAAGCTGTTGAAAAATCAACAGCGATGTTGTAAAATTAATTTAAATAAATGAGCGGAGGTTAAAATGATCGATTATAAAATCAGCGGAAATGAAACGCTTGGTATTGAGTTCGGCTCAACGAGAATTAAGGCTGTTCTGATTGATGAAAATTGCAATCCGATTGCTTCGGGCAGTCACGATTGGGAAAACAGACTTGAGAATGGTTACTGGACATATCACACGGAAGATATATGGACCGGACTGCAGGACGCTTACATACATCTGAACATGGAAGTTCAGGAAAAATACGGAGTTAAAATAACGAAGCTTGCCTCAATAGGTTTTTCGGCAATGATGCACGGCTATCTTCCTTTTGATAAAGACGGAAGACAGCTTGCCGAATTCAGAACGTGGAGAAATACAACCACCGCCGATGCCGCGTCACAGCTTACAAAACTGTTTAATTTTAACATTCCGCAGCGTTGGAGCATAGCGCATCTCTATCAGGCAATCTTGAACGAAGAAGAACATGTCGGTGATATAGCTTTTCTGACCACCCTTGCAGGATATGTTCACTGGAAGCTGTCGGGCAGAAAGGTTCTCGGAATAGGCGAGGCGTCGGGTATGTTCCCGATTGACAGCAATACAAACAGTTTTGATGAAAAAATGCTTGATAAATTTTCCTCCCTCGAAAATGTTAAAAAATACGGCTGGAATATCAGAGAAATACTGCCGGATATTTTAATCGCGGGAGAAAATGGAGGCACACTCACCGAAGAAGGCGCTTTGCTTCTCGACCCGTCAGGCTCTCTTGAAGCAGGTGCTGTAATGTGTCCACCCGAGGGCGATGCCGGAACCGGTATGACGGCTACGAACAGCATTCCCGTTAAAACGGGAAATGTTTCAGCCGGCACTTCCATTTTCCTTATGATTGTTCTTGAAAAGCAGCTTTCGGGCGTTTATGAGGAAATTGATATGGTAACAACGCCTGCCGGAAAGCCTGTTGCTATGGTGCATTGCAATAACTGTTGTACCGACCTCGATTACTGGGTCGGACTGTTCAGAGAGTTTGCCGGCGCAACAAATGTTCCCCTTTCAAAGCCTCAGATATATGATCTCCTTTATAATAAGGCTCTTGAGGCAGATGCTGACTGCGGCGGACTTATAAACTATAATTTCTTTTCCGGCGAACCCGTTGCCGGTCTTCGGGACGGCAGACCTCTTTTTGTCAGAACCCAGGGCAGCAAATTCAATCTTGCCAATTTTATGCGTGCGCAGATATATGCTGCAATGGCTTCTCTTAAAATCGGAATGGAGATTCTTGACAGAGAGAATGTCAAAATTGATCGGCTGACAGGTCACGGCGGTTTGTTCAAAACTCCTGAAGTAGGTCAGCGCCTTATGGCAGGCGCGCTCGGCACACCCGTTGCTGTAATGAAAACAGCCGGCGAGGGTGGCGCGTGGGGTATTGCTGTGCTTGCCAGATACTGCATAGCCGGAGAAAACGGAGAAACGCTTGAAAAGTATCTTGAAAACAAGGTCTTCAATAGATATAAAAGCACGGTAATCGAGCCTGTTAACGAAGATTCAAAGGGCTTTGATGCTTATATGAAATTATATAAATCCGGACTTGCCGTTGAAAAGGCGGCAGCCGAAAATATTTAAGGAGCGGATTTTATGGCCATTAAAGATTATGAATTTTGGTTCGTTGTCGGAACTCAGTTCCTTTACGGAGAAGACATTTTTGAAACAATAAACGAGCACGCAGCTCAGATGTGCTCTGTGTGGAGTGAAAAGCTCCCGTGCAGGGTTGTCGCAAAGCCCTGTGTTAAAACCTCGGCGGAAATTATGAATGTGATGCAGGAGGCAAACTCTGCCCCTGATTGTGCCGGAGTAATCACTTGGATGCACACCTTTTCTCCTTCAAAGGCATGGATTGCCGGTTTCAGCGCACTGCAGAAGCCTTATCTTCATGTTAATACGCAATTTAACAGAGATATACCGTGGTCTGATATAGATATGGATTTTATGAATCTTAATCAATCCGCGCACGGCGACAGAGAGCACGGTTATATTTCGGCGCGTATGAGACTCAAAAGAAAGGTTATTGCAGGATATTGGAAAGACGAGACATTTCAGAATAAAATGGCAGGCTGGATGCGTGCCGCTGTCGGCGCTGCCGAGTCAAGAAAAATACACGTTCTCCGTATTTCCGATAATATGAGAAATGTCGCCGTTACAGACGGCGATAAGATTGAGGCTCAGATAAAACTCGGTTGGCAGGTTGATCATTACGGAGTCGGTGATATTATACGCGAGGTTGATGCGGTTACTGAGGATGAAATCGATACCCAGATGGCTGAATACGAGAAAAATTATATTATGGACACTGACAATATTGACGCTGTTCGTTATCAGGCAAGGGAAGAAGTCGCCCTCAAAAAATTCCTTGAGAGGTACAATTTCAATGCGTTCCATACAAATTTTGAGGATTTGCAGCAGCTTCGTCAGCTTCCGGGACTTGCCGCTCAGGATCTTATGAGACAGGGATACGGCTTCGGTGCCGAGGGAGACTGGAAAGTAGCCGCGATGCTGAGAGTTATGAAAGCAATGGCTGAGGGACTTGACGGCGGAACGGTATTTATGGAGGATTATACGTATCACTTTGAACCGGGAAACGAAATGCTTTTAGGCTCGCATATGCTTGAGGTATGTCCGACCTGTGCCGCGGAAAAACCGAAAATTCAGGTTCATCCTCTCGGAATAGGCGACAGGGAAGACCCCGCAAGGCTTGTTTTCAAGGCTCAAACGGGTAAAGGCATTGTTGTTACCCTTGTGGATATGGGCGACAGACTGCGTATGATATGCAATGACGTTGAATGCAAGGAACAGGTAAACGGTATGCCGAAGCTTCCCGTCGCAGGCGTTCTATGGAAGCCTATGCCGTGTCTCCAGACTTCGGCGGAAGCGTGGATATATGCCGGTGGGGCGCATCACAGCGTCCTTTCCTACAGCCTCACGGCAGACAATATGCGTGACTTTGCCGAAATTATGGGTATTGAATTCGTTCATATCAATGAAAATACAGATATAAACGAATTCCGAAAAGAACTTTTTTATAATGATGTTGCCTACAAGCTTGGTATGTAAGAGGTTTCGATATGTTGGAAGAGCTTAAAGAAAAAGTTTACAAGGCAAACCTGATGCTTGTTGAATACGGTCTTGTTGTACTGACTTGGGGTAATGTTTCAGGTATAGACAGGGAAAAGGGACTGTTCGTAATCAAACCGTCAGGTGTTCCTTATGACAGTATGACGGCAGATGATATGGTGGTTGTTGACCTGAATGGAAATAAAATTGAGGGCAGGCTGAATCCGTCTTCCGATACGCCTACTCATGCTCAATTATACAGAAAATTCAGCGATGTGGGGGGAATCGTTCACACCCATTCAAGCTGGGCTTGCTCATGGGCGCAGGCAGGCAGGGATATACCTGCCTATGGTACGACCCACGCTGATTTTGCCAATGTTTCCATTCCATGCGCAAGGGGACTTACCGAGCAAGAGGTTGCCGAAGAATATGAACTTAACACGGGAAAGGTTATCGTAGAGGAATTTGAAAGAAGAAATCTTGCTCCGAATGAATGCCCTGCTGTTCTTGTTCACCGCCACGGTCCGTTCACATGGGGCGTCGATCCTTTCAAAGCCGTAGAAAACGCGCTCATTCTTGAAGAGGTTGCGAAAATGGCGTGCCGCACGGAAAAAATCGCTGCCGGTGATGAGTCTTCAAATATCGGAATCGAGCAGTATCTTCTTGATAAGCATTATCAGAGAAAGCATGGTAAAAATGCTTACTACGGGCAAAAGTAAGTACTTTTTATATTTATTGGGACATTGGAACAGAAAAATGACAGTTTAATCAAAAACGCTCCGAGGAGTAATCTTCAGAGCGTTTTTTCATTGGTAATACCAATGAAAAATCCGCCTGATAATTCAAGCGGATTTAAATGTTTTATAGGGCTATCTCTTGATGTCGTCCCATTTAACGCCGTTAATGTGGAACATTTCATCAAAGTCGTAACGGTTGTTTTCATCCTTTGAATGGCTCGGATACCAAACCTGAGCAAAGAATGGATTTGTTTTGGCGATTGAATCATAATCCCATGCCTTCTGAGGAATATAACATTCGGGACACCAGTGACCGCCAAGAAGAATAAGATTGGGACTTGCTTCAAATTCCGCGCCGCAGTGACCGCATTTCCATTTAAGCTTGGTTGCGAGATCGCCTTTGGTCATTGTCTCGGACAGACATTCGCCGCCGCGGAACTTAGCCGCTTGTTTCATATCGTCAATATCAAGCTCGGATTCCGGTTTGCTTTCATCATAACCGTGGTCAAGTTTATACTGCTCCGCCGCGCTTGTATCCTTATCAAATTTGATAATTTCAAAATCCTCCCACTTGCTGGGGATTTTTTCCCAATCAGCTTTTGTGCCGTAGTATGCACTGAGACGAACCGTGTTGTTTTTGGCAACCCAGTCAAGCGTGCCGAAATCGGGAGTGGAAGCGATTTTTTTCATAAACGGTTTAGCACAGGCAGCAACAAGATTTTTGGGAAGGTATCTCGGAATCTTGAAATAGAATTCAACCTGATTGGCAAGACGGTTGAAATAATCCTGCACCGGAAGATTTTCACGGAAATGGAGATATTCCTCAAGCTTGTCGCCGTCCGCGTAAAACTGACCATGGAAATTTCTTGTGATGAACCAGTTGGGGTCAAAGAGTTTTTCAGGACCTGCAAGTCCGAGTGTGCCGAGAAGGAGGCACTCAAACTCATAGTTTGAAATTCTGTATTCCTTGCCTGAGCCAATGTTGTAAAAATGATTCCAGAAATCGGAGCCGAGATTCCCTGCTGCATCCTCTGTTACAAGGTTGCACATAAGACGTCCCGAGTCCTCAACGGTACACCATTCAAGAACGCCGTTAATCGGGACGTGGAACATAATCGGATCCATATTCTTGAGAATGTTCGGATAGAGAATACCGGATTGGCGCATAACAACCCAGTTTTTGATTCCGCTCTCAACAAAAGTGCGCTCTGCAACAGTTTTTGAGATAGCATAATGGTCGTAAATAGATATTTTAATAGGATCTCCGCAGCGTCCCCAGTGAATGGGATAATTGCGTCCGCCGGTTTCGGCAACAGTGCCTATGTAGCAAACCTTGATCGCGTCGGGATCGGGCTGTGCAAGCACAGCCTTGCATATGTTCTGAGCTGCTCCTATATTTGTTTTCTGCGTTTTGTAAGGCTTCCAGTCCGCAGTGGGGGAAACCATACCTCCAACGTGAAGAACATAGTCAGCGCCGGTTACGCCCTCGAGAATTGCGTCGTATTCAAGCAAATCTCCCCAAACGACCTTAAGATTCGGCTTGCTCATAAGCGGCTTTAACTTTTCTTCGTTTTTAGCGCTTTTGCGAGCGAGCATCTTTATATTGATTTCGTTCGGTTTTTTAAGCATTTCCTGAACAGCCGCCCAGCCCATATTACCGGTACCTCCGGTGATGAATACGGTTTTCTTAGCCATTGGATTAGCCTCCTTATTAAAGTTTATGGTTTTTCATTGCATATTATAAACTATTTATAAACAAATTACAACAGTATTTAACGAAAATAATGAATAATTTTTTTAAAAAAATTAACATTTTGTTCATAAATTAATCTTTTTGAATTTTTAAGGAAAAGTATTGACAATTATACCTTGCCGCGTTATCATTTATCTGTTAAAGATATTGCAATTGAATAGAATCTTATCAAGAGTGGCTGAGGGACAGGCCTTATGACGCCACAGCAACCTGCTTCCGGCAAGGTGCTAATTCCTGCGGTATATCCGAACGATGAGTCAGGGTTTATACACACTCATATCGGAGTGTGCTTTTTTTATGAAAGGAGAATATTTATGTCAAAATTTTTGTTTACAAGCGAATCGGTAACTAAGGGGCATCCCGATAAAATATGCGACCAGATTTCAGATGCAATTCTTGACGCTATGCTTGAGCAGGACAAGATGAGCAGAGTTGCCTGCGAAACCACCTGCACAACAGGACAGGTGCTTGTTATGGGCGAAATTACTTCAGGCGCACAGGTGGACATTCCGTCGATCGTGAGAAAAACCATTTGTGATATTGGGTATGACAGCGATGAAAAAGGCTTTAATGGCAATACGTGTGCTGTTCTTGTGTCGCTCGATAAACAAAGCGCGGATATTGCAATGGGTGTTGATAAATCATACGAGCTGAAAAACGATGAAAAAGATGAATTCAATCTTAACGGAGCGGGAGATCAGGGTATGATGTTCGGATATGCCTGTAATGAAACGGACGAACTTATGCCGATGCCGATAAGCCTTGCCCATAAGCTTGCTGTCAGGCTGACTGAGGTGCGCGAAAACGGAACACTGCCTTATCTGTATCCCGACGGAAAAACACAGGTAACAGTTCAGTATGACGAAGGCAGACCTTCCAAGGTGACGGCGGTTGTTGTTTCAAGTCAGCACAGCGCCGATATTGACCTTGAAACAATGAGAAAGGACATTACTGAAAAGGTCATCAATGTGGCAATTCCTGCTGAATTAATGGACGAAAATACTGTAATTTATGTAAATCCGACCGGCAGATTTGTTATCGGAGGACCTCATGGAGACAGCGGACTGACAGGCAGAAAAATTATTGTTGATACATACGGCGGATACGCGCGCCACGGCGGCGGGGCTTTCAGCGGAAAAGATCCCACAAAGGTTGACCGCAGTGCCGCCTACGCCGCGCGTTGGGTTGCTAAAAACGTTGTCGCTGCCGGTCTTGCCGATAAATGCGAGGTTGAGATTGCATACGCCATAGGCGTTGCCAAGCCTGTATCCGTTATGGTGGATACATTCGGAACAGGAATAAAATCGGATGATGAAATTTCCGAAATTATTACAAAGGTATTTGATTTAAGACCGTCTGCCATCATCGACAGACTTGACTTGAGAAAGCCCATATATAAAAATGTTGCGGCTTACGGTCATATGGGCAGAGAGGATCTCGGCGTTTCCTGGGAAAAACTTGATAAGGTTGAAGAGATAAAAAGTATTTGTAGTAAAATAAATAACGGCAAATCTTTCAAAGGGGCGGTTTGACAGAAGCCTTGAAAACAAAGGCTTTTTACAGTTGAACCGCCTTATTAATTACACGGTTTCACCGGGATGCTTTTTCACATAGCAATAAGGGTAAAACAAGGAAAAAGCAGCGTGAGGGCTGCCGCCGATTTATGCGGAAATTGCAAATTACTGCGAGAGAAGGAGTGGTAAATATGGGCGAACAAAATATTTTCGACAACGATACAGTTTTTAATGACTATCAAGAACTTCGTAAAAATGATGCAAATTATAATATTCAATTAGAACAGCCGGCAATGCGAAAACTGCTGCCGGACCTAAAAGGAAAATCCGTTCTTGATCTGGGATGCGGTTATGGTGGTAATTGTGTTGATTTTGCGAAAAAAGGAGCGGCGAATGTAATTGGTGTTGATATATCGGAAAAAATGCTTAAAATCGCAATGGCAGAATCGACAGATAATAGAATTCAATACATAAGAATGAGCATGACGGATATAGGCGAACTCAATCAAAAATTTGATTTGATTTATAGCTCTCTTGCTTTTCATTATGTAGAAAATTTTGCTCAACTCGCAAAAGATATGTATCGAAAACTAAATGAGGGCGGATATTTGCTTTTTTCACAGGAGCATCCGCTGGTTACCGCAACATTTGACGGCTTACAGCATTATAATAAAGATTCCGACGGGAATTATACATCCTATACATTTTCCAACTATGGACAACCCGGTGAAAGAGTCACCTCTTGGTTTGTTGACGGTGTAAGGAAATATCACCGCAGATTTTCAGATATTATTACAGATCTAAGCAAGGCAGGATTTATAATTGAAACGGTATCTGAGCCTATCCCGGAGCAAAGCGCAATGGAAAAATTACCCAATATTTTGCAAAAAGAACAAATCAAACCAACTTTTTTAATTGTAAAGGCAAAAAAATATAGTGGAATATTCTAATTCCACGCCGCAGATTTGTTCAAAGTGTGTATTCACTCTTAAATACTGAAAATTATTATCACCTGAAAAGTTGTTTAATGCTAAATAATAAAAATTTCTTTTTTGTCACTTACGGCAAGAGGCTTTTCATAAGATCGAAGCATACAGTAAAGGAAATATCTTGGGTAAGCGGGAAAACTGTATAAACAGTTTACAAAAGAAATAAAAACGGTGCGGCATCGCTTTGGTGCCGCACCGTTTTTCATTAAAGTAATTTATCTTTTTTTACCGCACTGTCAACTGCGTTATGAACAGCAGTCTCAAAACCGTCTGCCTGAAGAGAAGTTATGCCTTCAATTGTTGTACCTCCCGGTGAGCAGACCTGATCTATAAGTTCATAGGGGTGGCTGCCGCTTTCAAGAATCATTTTTGCACTGCCGAGAACAGTCTGCGCGGCAATTTTCAGCGCCAAATCCTTTTTCATTCCGTTTTTGACTCCGGCACGCGCAAGAGCATCGATAAACATATAGGAAAATGCAGGTGAACAGCCGGAAAGAACACCGAAAAGAGGAAAGTCGCTTTCGGGTAGCTCGATAATTTCACCGACCGCGGCAAACAACCTTTCAATTTCTTTCTTTTCGGCATCAGTAACTTCTGTGTTCGCGCAATAGGCACTGCACGCACAAGCTACCTTTGCGTTGATATTCGGCATAACGCGGATGATTTTGTTGTCGTGCGACAGGTGTTCTCTTATGAAATCTATTGTTTTGCCGGCTGCTATGGATACAAGGACGGCTCCGCTTTCTTCGAGAACTATATTTATGTCGTTAAGCACAGTCGATAGTACATTTGGCTTAACGGCAAGAATAACGTATTCGGAAAGGCGTACAACCTCTCTTGCATTTTGACATTTATTTACTGCGTATTTTGCCGATGCGTTTTCAAGTGTAGATGGAGACGTATCAAAAATATAAATATCTTTTCCGTCAATTATGCCTGACTCTGTAATCCCTTTGATAATCGCGGATGCCATATTTCCGCAACCTATAAATCCAATGCTCATATAAACTTCCTCTGCTTCTTAATAATTACTTATATACTAACACAGCAATATAAAAATATCAATTTTTTTTATTGCCGCTGTATTTCTTTTTAGTCGCGTTTCCTCCGCGTATATGGCGCTCCGCCTTGTTTTCCTGAAGCACTTTCTTAACGTCTTCATACAATATTCTGTCTATTTCATACAGGCGTTTTGTTACGTCGATATGCACAGTTGACTTGCTTATTCCGAATACTGCGCCTGCCTGTCTTACAGTTGCACCGGTTTCGCTTATGTATCTGCCTATTTCAATACATCTTTTTTCAACATTACCGTTCAAGTGTTTCACCGTCCTTGGTAATGTATATTGAAAAAAGTTAAAATTTATAACTCTGTCTGTTCTTATTTGTTGATAAGAGAGCTTATTAAATCATATATAGGGACTAAAACGATCGGCATAAATACAGCAGGGAGGTAATTCATAACCTTTAACTTTTTTATACCTGTAAGTTCAAGACCGAGAGCGAGAATGAGAAGACTGCCGACGCATACCATTTCGTTGACAACGCTGTCTGTAAGAACGGGAGCGACAGTATGAGCAAGCAGCACAATTATGCCCTGAAATACAAAAACGAAGACTGCCGACGCCGCAACGCCGACTCCGAGTGAACTTGCGAGAACGAAGCTTGAAATCAAATCAAGAATTGATTTGATGAAAATCATTTTGTTGTCGCCGTTGAGACCCGCTTCAAGACTGCCGACTATTGTCATGGAGCCAATGCAGAAAACAAGACAGGCGGTAACAAAACCCTGAGCAAAGCTTCCTGTCGGAGTGGAGTCCTTTTTGAATTTGTTTTCAACTTTGAGACTGATTGTATTGAATCTTTTATCTATATCTATCCAAGTTCCTATCAGAATTCCCGCGACTACGGAAAGAATGAGAACAATGGTGTTGTTCCCTTTAAGGCTTCCGCTTATGCCTATATATATTGTGCATAGTCCGATGCCTTTCATAAGGCTGTCCTTGAACCTTTCCGGTATGCCTTTTTTTAAAAGAAGTCCCAAAAATGAGCCAATTAAAACAGTAACGGTGTTCACGATAACACCTATCATTCCTGCCATAAAGCGCCTCCGCAAAATTAATATATAGTATTTTAACGCAAAACTGCACAACTGTAAAGAGTTATTAATTTTATTGATTGCAATGCTGTATCTGTATATGGTATAATGATGTATATTTGTTGAGGGGTAGCTTGTTATGATTTACAGTTTAAAAAAGGATAATTATAAAACTTTTGAGGTTTTTTCCGATAATCTGTCAGCGCCGCGTTCTTATTTTATACCTTTTTCTGACATTCAGGAACTTCAGAAAACAGATATTAGAACTGAACGGTTTAATTCATCGCGCGTTGCTGTTCTCTCGGGTGACTGGGAGTTCAAATATTACGAAAAGGTCTCCGATATGCCTGATGAGTTTAATACGGACACGCTGGAAACCGACAAGATCAAAGTGCCTTCAATGTGGCAGTTTACGGGATATGAAAAGCCGTATTATGTAAACACGCGTTATGCGTTTGCGCCTGCCCCGCCTTATTTTCCGGAGGATTGCTCTGTCGGGGTATATATTAAAAAATTTATAATTGATGACATTCAGGGTAATTTCTGTCTTTCTTTTCTCGGCGTCGCGGGAAGTCTTGATGTTTTTGTAAACGGTGAATATGCAGGCTACAGCGAGGGAAGCCACAACACAGCCGAATTTGATATAACAGACTTTCTTGCCGAAGGAGAAAACGAAATTGTAGCGGTTGTTCATAAATGGTGTAACGGAACATATCTTGAATGTCAGGATATGTTCCGAAACAACGGTATTTTTCGTGATGTTCTCATTATCAGAACGGGTGATAATTCCGTTTATGATTTTGAGGCCAAGACTAAGTATAATACAGACGGCTCCTATATGCTTGACGTAATTGCGCAGTTCAAAATTAAAGATGAACTGACCTTTACGGCTGAAATCAAAGACGGTGAAAACACCGTTGCCGTGCAGTCAATAAACATTTGCCCCGGAAAGACGGATAAGGTGACCTTTGATGTTCTTGATGTTGAAGAATGGAGCGCTGAAATACCAAAGCTCTATGACCTTTATCTCACGCTTTCCAAAGATGGGAAAACGCAGGAAATAATCAGAAAGAGAATAGGCTTCAGGCATATAGAAATAAGAAAAAATATTTTTTATTACAATAATAAAAGAATTAAGCTCCTTGGAGTAAATCATCACGATACAGACGCTGAAAAGGGATACGTTTTGTCTGTTTCCGATATGGAGCGGGATGTTAGGATATTTAAGGAATATAATGTAAACTGCGTCAGAACGTCGCATTATCCTCCGGATCCGATTTTTCTTGATTTGTGCGATGAATATGGCATTTATGCTGTTGATGAGGCGGATATAGAGGCTCACGGCGTGGGCGAGATCAAAGCGCCGAATCTTATCAGCAACAATTTGAAATGGAAAGAGCATTATTGGGACAGAATAAACAAAATGTTCCAGCGTGATAAAAATCATGCGTGCATTACAATGTGGTCTCTCGGAAACGAGGCGGGAGGTTACAGATGTCAGGATTACTGCTATAAAAATCTGAAGGAACTTACCGATGTTCCGATTCACTATGAGGGTGCCTGCAGAACAATACGCTGGTCATATGATGTTCATTCCGAAATGTATACTTCCCCGAAGATTTGCAAAAGAATTGCAGACGGCAGGGGACTGCCGTCAAAATATTATAAAAGACCGTTTTTTCTCTGCGAATACGCGCACGCAATGGGTGTAGGCAGCGGTGACCTTGAGAAATATGTCCGTCTTTTCTATTCTGCTGATAATATGATGGGCGGATGTATATGGGAATTTGCCGATCACGCTGTTTATCATAAGGACGGGGAGTATAAATACACCTACGGGGGCGATCACGGAGAGTTCAGGCACGACGGTAATTTTTGCGTTGACGGTCTGTTTTTCCCCGACAGAACGCCACATACAGGCGCTATTCAAATGAAAAACTGTTATCGTCCTGTTAGAGCAAGGCTGAAAGAAAAAAATGTGTTTGAATTTACCAATCATTCTTATTTCAAAAAAGCTTTTCTGAGAGCGGAATATGCAATACTTAGGAACGGGCAGGAAATTAAGAACGGCGAAACACAGCTTGACATTGAGCCGACAAGAACTATTGCGAAAAGCATCAATTATGAGGTCTCTGAGCATACCGTTATTATATTCAAATATTTTGACGGAGATATTGAAATTGCCCGCGAGCAGATAATTCTGAGCAATACTTATCATTCGAAAAATACTGCCTCGGATGCCGCACCCGTGATTGAAAAGAGCGAAAGAAAAATATATGTTTCTGCAGGTGATTTCGAAATTATCTATAATTCCGAATCAGGAGAAATGGAAAGTTATGTTTACTGCGGTAAACAGCTCATAAATAAAATTCCTTTCGGTGCAGCACGCGGATTTGTTCCCGAGCTTTTCAGGGCGCCGCTCGATAATGATATGAATATGAAACGCAAATGGCTTGCGGACGGTCTTGACAAACTTGCGTTCAGGCTCATTCCTTCAAAGAATTTTTACCGCACGGAGGGTAACTATGTATGTATCAGTGCAGCGTTTGCTCTTTCCACCCCGTACCGCAAAAAAGCGGGAAAGTTTCTGATTCATTACAAAATCAGTGGAAACGGTGAAATTTCAGTTGATTATTGCTTTAAAAATCTGAAATTTACGAATCTGCCGCGACTCGGAATAACGTTTGAAATGCCGAAAAGCTTTTCGTCTGTCCGATATTACGGTCTTGATAAAATGAGTCTTTCGGATTTCAAAGAGCAAGCTGTTTTCAACATTACAGAGCTTGATGTAAGCGATATGCACGAAAAATATATTAAGCCGCAGGAAAGCGGAATGCGATATAACACTTATTGGGCAGAACTTACAGACAAAAACGGTTTTGGATTGCGTTTTGAAAGCGGAAATTCCTTTGTTTTTAACGCAAATCACTACACTGTTTTACAGTGCGCCAAGGCTATGCACGCCGAGGAACTCAAAGAATATGACACAACAGTTGTTCATCTGGACGGCTTTATGATGGGCGCAGGATCTAACTCCTGCGGACCAATACCGAGTGCGGAACACAGAAAGAGGAAAGTTCGCAGATACACAAACAGCTTCACCGTTAAACCGTTGGGGAAAAATAATGTTTAAAATAGGAACGGATATTGTTAAAATTTCGAGAATTGAAAAAAGCCTTGAAATAAAAGGCTTTGCGGAAAGGGTTTTCACTGAAAAGGAAATTGTATATGCGGAGAGCGCTCAAACCTATGCAGGACTTTTTGCCGCAAAGGAAGCGTATCTCAAGGCTAAGGGAACAGGCATTAACTGCCGTCTTAACGCAATAGAGATTTTGCACGACGCTTCAGGGAAGCCGTTTATCAGCGGTGCTGAGAATTGCTCGGATCTTTCTATCAGTCACGACGGCGACTATGCTGTTGCAACAGTTATTTTATGGAGTAAATTATGAAAATACTGACAGCCGACGAAATTAGACAGGCAGAAAAAGCCGCCTTTGAAAAATATTTTACCGAAGCCGAGCTTATGGAAGCCGCAGGCAGAAAAAGTGCCGCTGTAATCATAAAGCATTACGGAGAAAACATTTTAAATAGAAAAGTTCTAGTTTTTTGCGGAAACGGAAAAAATGCAGGGGACGGTTTTGTTATTGCAAAAGAACTTCTAATCTTCGGTGCTGACGCTCGGATCGTAATTTGTGATAAAGAGCCTGTTTTGCCTGAACCTCTTAAATATTTCAATGAAGCAGTTGAAAGCGGCGTAAAAGTTGTCCGCTTCGCGGATTGTGATATGAACTGCACACTGATAGTTGACTGCGTGTTCGGAATAGGCTTTCACGGAGAACCAAAAGCTCCCTTCAGTGATGTTTTTGACGCTGTAAATGACAGCGCAGCAACAGTTGTAAGCATAGATGTACCGAGCGGCGTAAACGCAACTGACGGAACTGTCATGAATGCGGTAAGAGCTGATTTGACGGTCGCAATTTCAACGCTTAAATACTGTCACGTTCTTCCGCCTGCAAATGAATACTGCGGTAAAACAGTAACGGTAAACATCGGTATTCCGGAGGAATGTTATTCCGGAAAATATGCAAACACCATTTCTAAAACATTCGTCAAAGGCTGCTTTGAAAAGCGAAAGGTCAATTCCAACAAGGGCAGTCACGGAAGGCAGCTTAATATCTGCGGCAGTTACTCTATGCCGGGAGCCGCCGTGATCTGCGCGCATGGCGCGCTTAAAACAGGAGTGGGTCTTCTTAAATGCGCCTTTCCGAAATCAATATACGGTGTTATGACATCTCATCTTGTTCAGCCTCTCTTTATGCCCGTAAGCGAAAATGAAAGCAAAACTTTTTCAATGGGTGCGCTTACCCGCATTCTTGAAGAACTTGATTGGGCTGACAGTGTTGCCATCGGCTGCGGAATCGGAAATAACGATGATACGCAGGTCATTGTAAATCAGGTTATAAAGGAAAGCAAAGTTCCCGTAATTCTTGATGCTGACGGCATAAATTCCGTAATTCCGAATATAGATGTCTTGAGGGACTCTAAAGCGCCAGTTATTCTGACTCCCCATCCGGGCGAAATGGCAAGACTGGTAAACGAAAGTGTTGGATATGTTCAGGCTAACAGAATAGATGTGGCAAAAGCTTTCGCAAAAGAATACGCCTGTGTTGTTGTGCTTAAAGGAGCAAATACGGTTATCAGCGACGGAAACCGTGTTTTTGTGAATACCACGGGAAATCCCGGACTTGCAATGGGCGGAACAGGCGATTTGCTGACGGGTATGCTCGCATCGTTTGTTGCGCAGGGCATTGAGCCTCTTGCAGCGGCACAGTGTGCCGTTTATATCCACGGGCTTTGCGGTGATATAACAGCCAAGGAAATAAGCGTCAGAGGCATGACTGTTTTTGATATGCTGGAGCTTTTGGGTGCGCTGATGAGTAAATTTGAATAAACGGAATGATTGCTTGAAAAAAATAATACCGATTGCGGTGTTGTTACTTGCACTGCTTTTGACAGGTTGTAAAGTAAAAAACTATACCCCCGAAATAGCGGACTTTTCTCAGAAAGCGTCCGTTTCAACGGGGGAATTTTCTTATAGCTGTGAAATTGTACGAAATTCCGAAGGGGTAACAGTGACTGCAACATCAACAAATGCGAGTGGTCTTTCTGTCTTTTATAACGGTGATACAGCTGTTTTCAGGTATTCGGATATGGAATATACTCTCCCTGCTCAGCGGCTTAACGCTGCAAATCCCGCAAAGGCTGTCTATGAAGTTTTTGAAAGCATTGCATCAGGCAAAGCGCCGGATGCTTCCAAGACTGCCGACGGCTTTAGATATGACGGCAAGACTTCCCTCGGAAGCTTTACGCTTTTGCAGTTTGATGATTATTCCTATAAATCAATTATTTTTAAAGATGCCGGTATCAGTATCCTGTTTGATTAGAAAAGCTCTGAAAAGCAAAAAGCAATTCAGAGCTTTTTTTAATAGACGATGGGGGGATATGCTCAATGGCGCGTTTCTTTAATCAGTTTTTTGACGGCTTCAAAACTTTTCGCGCTGATAACGTGCTCGATTCTGCAGGCGTCCTCGACAGCAGTTTTTGAATCAACTCCGAGAGAAATAAGCCAATCGGATATAACGGTGTGCCTTTCATACATAGTTTCCGCAATTTTGCGTCCCTCGGGCAGAAGGGAAATATAGCCGTTATCATCAACCTCAATAAGTTTTTTTTCACGCAGATTTTTCATCGCAACACTGACGCTGGGCTTGGAAAACGCAAGTTCATTAACTATGTCTATTGAGCGTACGATGCCTTTTCTGTTTTTCAGAATCAATATTGTTTCAAGATAGTTTTCCGCAGATTCATGTATACTCATTCAATTCACATAGCCTTTCCGCTGTAATATACTGTAATATCAGATTGCTTCGCTGCAACAAATTTCATATGTACAGATAAAGTGTAACACATATTTAAAGATTTTTCAAATAAATCAAAAAAAATAAATTTTAGTATTGACAAGCAGGTTAGTCTATGCTAATATATTTGCGGTTAGAGAAATCTAACTATATTATTTTGATGAGCGGTTAGTTGCAACTCACTGCAGAAAAGAGCGGAGTGATATGATGCCTTTAACATTAGCCGAAATCGGCGAGGAAAACATAATCAAAAAAATCGGCGGTAAGCCGGAAGTCAGGCAGCATCTTGAAAATCTTGGATTTGTAACGGGTGGAAGAGTCCATATCATTTCTGCAATTGGAGGAAATCTTATTGTGAATGTTAAAGAATCGCGCGTCGCAATAAGCAAGGAAATGGCAAGCAAAATTATGATTTGATAGTATTTGAACAGGAGGATATATATGGATACTTTAAAAAATGCAAAGGTCGGCGAAACGCTGAGAGTTGTTAAGCTGCATGGTGAGGGTGCCGTAAAGCGCCGTATCATGGATATGGGCATAACAAGAGGCGTTGAGGTTTACATCCGCAAGGTTGCTCCGCTCGGAGATCCTGTTGAAGTAACTGTTCGCGGTTATGAGCTTTCCATCCGCAAGGCAGATGCGGAGATGATTGAAATTGAGAAAGTTTAATCCCTAAACTTTTTCAAAAATCGAATTTTGACGCACCAAAGTTAGTCTAAACTAATCTTATTTTAAGGAAAGGATTATAGAATATGAGCATTAAAATTGCACTTGCAGGTAACCCGAACAGCGGAAAGACAACACTGTTTAACGCGCTTACAGGCTCTAATCAGTTTGTCGGAAACTGGCCGGGAGTTACGGTGGAAAAGAAAGAGGGTAGACTGCGGAAACACAGCGATGTAATCATCACGGACCTTCCGGGTATATATTCATTGTCACCCTATACTCTTGAAGAGGTTGTTGCGAGAAATTATCTTATAACGGAGCGTCCCGATGCAATCCTTAATATTGTCGACGGAACGAATCTGGAAAGAAATCTCTATCTTACAACTCAGCTTACCGAGCTTGGTATACCCGTTGTTGTTGCCGTTAATATGATGGACGTTGTTAAGAAAAACGGCGATAAAATCAATACAGAAGAACTTTCGCGTGCAATGGGCTGCAAGGTTGTTGAAATTTCCGCACTGAAGGGCACGGGAATAGCGCAGGCCGCCGAAGCGGCGGTAAATGCTGCAAATGGAGAAAAAAGTATGCCGCAGCACAGATTTTGCGGAACAGTGGAGCACGCTCTCGCACATATTGAAGAAATCACTGTTCACAATCTTCCGGAGGAGCAGCAGAGATGGTATGCAATAAAGCTTTTTGAAAGGGATGAAAAGGTGCTTCAGCAGTTAAATCTTGCTGATGAGGTTAAAGCGCATATCGAAAAAGACATTCAGGCCGCAGAAGATGAACTTGACGACGATGCGGAGAGCATTATAACAAATGAAAGATATATATACATAGCTTCCATAATTAAAGGCTGTTATAGGAAGAAATCGGCAGGCAAGCTGTCTGTTTCCGATAAAATAGACAGGGTTGTAACAAACCGTTTTGCCGCGCTGCCGATTTTTGCTGTTGTAATGTTTCTTGTATACTTTATTTCCGTTACAACAGTCGGAACATTTGTTACCGACTGGACAAATGACGGTCTTTTCGGCGACGGATTTCATTTGTTCAACATCGGCACAAGCGATTATGATGAAGCTATGATCGAATATGCGATAGAAAACATCTGGACAGAAGATGTTGTTGCTGCTGTTGACGCGGCAGCATCTGCAGGCGTAATCGGTGCGGAGGATATTCAGACCGCTATTGCCGATGAAGATTTCGGCGCATTTGATGAGGCATACTCAAACTATGGTGAATCACTTGCAAATGAAGGATTTGATATTTCAGAGACTGTAGACGCCGCGCTTGAGGCAGATGGCGTTCCTGCGACAGAGGACTACGGGGTCTGGATACCAGGTATTCCTGTTCTGGTTGAAAAGGGACTTACCGCAATCAATTGTGCCGACTGGCTTCAGGGACTTCTTCTTGACGGTATTATAGGCGGTGTGGGTGCCGTCCTCGGATTTGTTCCCCAGATGCTTGTTCTGTTTATTATGCTTGCTTTTCTTGAAAGCTGCGGCTATATGGCGAGAATAGCTTTCGTACTCGACCGAATTTTCCGCAGATTCGGTCTCAGCGGTAAATCATTTATCCCGATGCTTATAGGCACAGGCTGCGGTGTTCCCGGCGTTATGGCTTCAAGAACGATAGAAAATGAACGGGACCGCAGGATGACGATTATGACGACTACCTTTATTCCCTGCGGAGCAAAGCTTCCGATTATAGGAATGATTGCCGCGGCTCTTTTCGGAAATGCCTGGTGGGTTGCGCCGAGCGCTTACTTCCTTGGTATTGCAGCAATCATTTCCTCGGGAATTATGCTTAAAAAGACAAAGATGTTCGCAGGTGATCCTGCTCCGTTTGTTATGGAGCTTCCATCATATCACTGGCCGACTTTCGGCAATATTATGCGCAGTATGTGGGAGCGCGCTTCATCTTTCATTAAAAAAGCGGGCACGATAATTCTTCTTTCCTCAATCATAGTATGGGCAGGCTCTCATTTTGGAACACTTGCCGCCGGCGGCTTCGGTTTTGACCCTGATATGGATCTGGAGGTCAGTGTACTTGGAAGAATAGGCGATATAGTTAAATATATTTTTGCTCCTATAGGATTCGGAACAATCAAAGCGACGATCGCCACAGTTATGGGGCTTGTTGCAAAGGAAGAGGTTGTCGGCGTATTCGGCGTCCTTGATTTTGAAAATCTCACACAGCTTCAGGGTTATTCATTCCTTATTTTCAATCTTCTTTGTGCGCCTTGCTTTGCTGCAATCGGAGCGATCAGGAGAGAAATGAACAGTGCAAAATGGACCTGCTTTGCAATCGGCTATCAGTGCGTCTTTGCATATGCTGTCTCGCTTATGGTATATCAAATCGGCAGTATATTCAACGGAAATGCAAGCATGATCGGTGTCATAGCCGCACTTGCCGTTGCCGCTTTCATAATCTATATGCTGTTCAAACCTTATAAGGAAGCAAAATCTCTTGGCGTCAATGTCAATACTTCCAAAAAAGAAAAGGTCAATGTATGAAAGGCTTGGTGAAATATAATGGCGGCTTTTATAACTAAAAATCTGTCCACGATTATAGTTGGTCTTGTTTTACTTGCCGTTGTTGTTCTGATTATAGTCAAAATGGTGAAAGACAGAAAAAAAGGAAAAAGCTCGTGCGGTTGTGACTGCGGCTGCGAGTGTTGCCCGTCATCGGAAATCTGCCATAAAAAATAAAGCAAAGGTCTGAGGTTTGCACTTCAGACCTTTTGCTTTGCCGTGTATACAGCGTATCTTAATAACCGGTAAAGTATGTGATAAAACAAAGCTTTTGTGAAGAAAAATGAATAGGAAAAAATGTAATTCGGTTCATAGTATTATTCCGGCTGTAAAAAAGAGGGAGTGATACATATTGAATTGTAAGGAATCGGAACTTCGAATGATTACCGGTTATCCGGCGGTTTTGATTTTTATCATATATTCTTTTGCGTTTTTAATATGATCTGCCATCATTTTTTCAGCCAATGCCGGATTTTTGTCCCGAATCGCCAGAAAAATCTGTTTGTGTTCACAAAATGACAGCTTTGCGCGTTCTTCCGATTTGTATGATTTTTCTCTGTAGTGCAGGGTGTAATGGTGAAGCTGATTTAACATTCTTTCAAGAAAAACATTGTTGCTCTGGCTGTGTATAGCGTTATGAAATTTATTATCATAATAGACTATTTTTTCAAGATTATAGTTTTTTATATAGAATTCTTCTAATATCAGAATTTCATTTAATTGCAATAGTTTTTCTTCACTTATGTTATTTGCGCACAGTTTCGCGCTGAATGATTCAAGGATTTCCCTCAAATCATAAATGTTTATCATATCGCCTGTATTGAATTTGCATACAATATAACCCTTGTTTGAACCGCTGTGCTTTATCAGATAATTTGATTCAAGCAATTGCAGCGCCTCACGTACAGGCGTCCTGCTGACATTGAATTCTTCGGAAATCTCCTTTTCTTTAAGGTAGTATTCGTCGCTGTAATAGTCGGATAAAATTCTCGATTCCAATATATCATAAATTTTTAACGTTAAATTTTCACTCATTTTTAATGACCCACCCCGTTTTTTCAATCAGTGCAGTAATTTCTTTTTCATTTATATAGGATAATCTTGCATTATTTTCATATTCGTTGTTGATGTATTCATAGATAATACTGACCAAAGGATGATCCTTTGATATGCCGTTATTTAAATTATAGTATGAATTAATCCAGTATGCAATACCGGCTTTGCCGGAGGTTTTGTTAAGGCATACGCCGGGTCTTGAACGAAGAACGGTATATGTATCATATGAATTGTATATATCACTGCTTTTAAGCAGACCATCAGCATGAATACCTGCCTTTGTGGTGTTAAAATTCTTTCCGACAAACGGCGTATTTTCCGGCAGATTATAACTGATTTCATCAATGAAATAATTCTTGATTTTTGATATGATTTCCATATTTGCGCCGCCGAACGAACCTTTAAGCGACGCATATTCAAAAAGCATTGCTTCCAACGGAATATTGCCTGTTCTTTCTCCGATACCCAGCAGTGTGCAGTTGACGGCTGAAACGCCGTGAATCCAGGCAGATGTTCCGTTGACAACTGCCTTGTAAAAATCATTGTGTCCGTGCCACTCAAGCTGTTCGGGCAATAGATCGGTGTCGGCGTATAATTTTTTTAACAAAGTCGGAATGCCTCTCGGCAGAGAGGACGATTCATAAGGCAGTCCGACGCCCAGCGTGTCGCATAATCTGAATTTTATTGCGTGTTTATTGTTACCGACCGTTTCATTCAGTTTGTTTATCAGGGGAATAACGAAGCCGTATATGTCGGCTCTTGTTAAATCCTCCAGATGGCATCTCACAATTATTCCGCGGTCTAGTATGCTTTCGGCAATTTTGATATACTTTTCAAGGGCATTTTCCTTAGAGATTTTCAGTTTTTTGAAAATATGGTAATCGGAGCAGCTCATCAGTACGCCTGTTTCCTTTATTTCCAGATCTTCAAGTATATCCGCATCTTTCCTATCGGCTCTGACCCAAGTTGTTATTTCGGGAAATTTTAAGTTTAATTCCTTGCATTTTTCAATTGCTTTACGGTCTTTATCCGAATAAGGGAAAAACTCTGTTTGACGTATAAGTCCGTTTTCGCCGCCGAGATCGGACATCATTTTATACAAGGATACCATCTGTTCCGTTGAAAAGGCAGGCATTGCCTGCTGTCCGTCTCTGAACGTGGTATCTGTGATAAAAATATCTCTTTCAATTTGATTTGCAGGATCAATAGGGGGAATGTCAAAGGGGAAAATATCTTTATGATAATTTGCATTACTGTTTGCAATTATGCGCTTCATTGAACCACCGTCTTTCATACTTGTATACATTGTATACAAGTATACATTATTATAGACGATTTGTCAATGTTTGTTAAAGAATAAAAAAGAACCGCTGTTTTCAGCGGCTATTTTTCATCTGTATCATCTTTTTTAATCGGGTCTTTTGATTTGTTGTGCGAGACTCTTTTTGGATCGGCTTTTGAGATTTTTTCCGATTCAATATGTTTTGAAAGTTCTTCTCTTATTTTATCCAATGTGCCTTTCGTTGTCAGCCCCAAATTTATTGTATAAACTGTTTTGTCATTTAGAGTAATTATCATAAGTGCGCTGCGGTCGATAAAATTCTTTATGAGGCTTGCCGTTGTGTCCTGATAAGTTTCTATCAGAGAAATTTCATCATAACTGAAAATATTTTTGTCATCAACACCTGTAAATTCAAGTTCATCCTCATGAAAAATAATACCGTTTTTCATGATTTCTTTTGTATACATAAAGGCAACGACAATGGACAGCACGACCACAGCGCAAAAGAAGATTATTCTGGCATTCTGTATTTCCGTCAGTTTTTTTACGGCAAAAATGCCGAATCCCAAAACAGCGGCGTCAAGTATAAGCGCAACGCCGAGCGTTATCGGCGACATGATCCATATAAAGTTCTTTTTCATTCGTATTTTCCCTCCAAAAAATGATTAAGCATTTCGCAGTTTTTAACAGTAAATTCTCTGCCGTTGAGATAATCAAGCGGAGCTGCGCCGCTTTTGAAATTGAAAACAAGCCTGTAGCTGTAAAGCGCCTGCCTGTATCTGCCGCGCTCTCGTCCGTATTTTCCGTCGTTTACAAGCGGATGACCTGCGGCGGCAAGATGCGCTCTGATTTGATGGGTCCTTCCTGTTTTTAGCTCTATTTCAAGCAGTGATTTTCCGTTTTTACAGTCCAGAACAGTATATTTAGTGATAATTTCTTTGGAACCGGGCAATTTGTTCCCTGAAACATAAACCTTGTTTTTTGTCTTGTCTTTGTAAAGAAATGCAGTGAGAGTGTCGCTGTTCTTTTCCATTTTTCCGTGGACAACGGTCAGGTAATATTTTTCTATTTCTCTGAGTTTTATTTTTTCGTTTAAAACCCGCAGAGAAGCCGCATTTTTAGCCGCAATCACAATTCCGCCTGTATTTCTGTCTATTCTGTTGGCAAGTGACGGTGAAAATGCTTCGCTTTCGTCGGGATCCCATTCGCCTTTATCATACAGATACCGCTTTATGCGTGAAATAAGTGTGTCGGTATATTCATTGCCGTCAGGGTGACACAGCAGTCCGGCAGGCTTATCGGCAAGCAGAATGTTTTCGTCCTCATATAATATGCTGAGTTCTTTTGAGGCAACTGTAAAGTCATAATGCTTTACTTTTTCCTGCAATACGTCATCTTTCAGATAAAGCTCGATAATGTCTCCCGTATTCAGGAAAGCATTTGGGAAAGTCCGCTTTTTATTTACCTTTATGTTCTTTTTTCTGATTTCCTTATACATCAGTGATTTCGGCAGATTTGGAAACCTTTTAATAATGAATTTATCCACGCGCTGTCCGGAATCATTATCCGATATTGTAAAACTTTTCATACATTAATTATATAATATAATTTGCAAAAAGTAAATAATGTGTTATAATAAGCTGATTATGCAAATCAAAGGAAAATTTTTATATGGACCGTTTTAAGCTTGTAAGTGAATACAAACCAACAGGCGATCAGCCTGAGGCGATAAAAGCGCTTGTTGAGGGTGTCAGAAGGGGAGACAGAGAGCAGACACTTATGGGTGTAACCGGCTCGGGAAAAACCTTTACGATGGCGAATATCATTGAAAAGATAAACAGACCTACGCTTGTTCTTGCCCATAACAAGACGCTTGCTGCCCAGCTCTGCTCGGAATTCAAGGAGTTTTTTCCCGAAAACGCTGTTGAATATTTTGTTTCCTATTATGATTATTATCAGCCTGAGGCATATGTGCCGACCACGGATACCTATATCGAAAAGGACAGTGCCGTAAATGAGGAAATAGACAAGCTGCGCCACAGCGCAACCGCCGCGCTTTCCGAAAGACGGGATGTTATAATAGTCGCTTCCGTTTCCTGTATCTATTCGATAGGTGATCCGATAGATTACCGCAACATGGTTATATCTTTGCGTACCGGTATGGAATACGGCAGAGAAGCACTGATTTCAAAGCTGGTATCAATACAGTATGAGAGAAATGATATTAATTTTGTCAGAAACAAATTCCGTGTGCGCGGCGACACTCTTGAAATTTTTCCGGCCGGCTCCGCCGGCAGTGCCGTAAGAGTTGAGTTCTTCGGAAATGAAATAGACAGGATTTCCGAAATAAATCCGCTTACAGGCAGGGTGGAGGGCATACTCTCGCATATCTGTATATATCCTGCTTCCCATTACGTTGTAGGAAAAGAAAAGATGAAAAAGGCGCTTGAAAAGATATACGACGAAATGGTTGAACGTGTTGATTACTTTGAAAAAAAGGGGAAGCTTCTTGAAGCGCAGCGCATAAGAGAGCGCACGATGAACGATATTGAAATGCTTCAGGAGACAGGATTCTGCAAGGGTATTGAAAACTATTCCGCCGTTATGAGCGGAAGAAAACCCGGAGAAGCGCCGTTTACCCTTCTGGATTATTTTCCCGATGATTTTCTTCTTTTCTGCGATGAAAGCCACGTTATGCTGCCGCAGGTAAGGGGAATGTACGGCGGTGACCACAGCAGAAAGGAAAGTCTGATTGAATACGGCTTCCGTCTGCCGTCCGCGTTTGACAACAGACCGCTGAGGTTTGATGAATTCTATTCTAAGGTGAATCAGGTTATATTTACTTCCGCTACACCGGGACAGTTTGAAAAGGAAAATTCAACGCAGATCATTGAACAGATTATCCGCCCGACAGGTCTTCTTGACCCGATAGTCACAGTTAAGCCGACCGAGGACCAGATGGAAGATCTTGTGTCCGAAATAAATCTGCGCACTCAGCGAAAGGAAAGGGTTCTTGTTACAACGCTCACAAAGGCAATGGCGGAGGATCTGACTTCCTATCTCGAGGGTTTTGATATTAAAGTGCGCTATATGCACCACGATGTGAACACCATCGAAAGAATGGAGATAATACGGGATCTGCGTCTCGGGGAATTTGACGTGCTTGTCGGTATAAATCTATTGAGAGAAGGACTTGATATTCCCGAGGTTTCTCTTGTGGCAATAATTGACGCTGACAAAGAGGGATTTCTGCGTTCGGAGACATCGCTTGTGCAGACGATAGGTCGTGCCGCGAGGAACGCGAACGGTGAGGTTATTATGTATGCCGACAGCGTTACACCGTCTATGGAACGCGCGATTTCCGAAACGCTGCGCCGCCGCAGTATCCAGGAGGAATACAACAGAAAGAACGGTATTGTTCCCCAAACAATCAAGAAAGATGTCAGACAGGTGCTTGAAATCACTTCAAAGGATAAAATTGAAGACAAAAGCAGGCGAAAAATGTCTAAAGGTGAACGCGAAACGCTTATACGTTCTCTTACCAAGGAAATGAAAGAGGCGGCAAAAATGCTCGAGTTTGAGCATGCCGCATATCTCAGAGACAAGATAGCCGAACTCAAATCGGAGTAAACTATGTATGTTTAAATTATTTAATGATAAAGGCTTTTGGAAAACCGCGCTTAAACTTGCGATTCCCGTAGCGCTGCAAAATATGCTGACAAGCTCCTTTACTCTTGCCGATACGCTTCTTGTCAGCAGGCTCGGAGAGGTTGCACTTTCGTCAGTCGGAATGGTAGGTCAGTGGGGATGGCTTATGACGATGGTGCTTGTCGGTTTTTCATCGGGTACAACGGTGTTCGTTTCACAGTTCTGGGGGATTAAGGACATAAAAAAGATAAGACTGACCTGCGGTATTGCGATTGTTTCCGTTCTTATCGTTTCGGCTGTGTTTATCGGTGTAAGCTTGACCGTTCCGTCATACGTGCTGAGAATGTTCAATTCAGACCCGCAGATTATTGAGGAGGGCAGCAGGTATCTGACTGTTGTTGCATACTCCTATGCGGCTGTTGCATTAACCAATATTCTATCTGCAGTATTGCGTTCTGTTGAGCAGGTAAGGCTGCCAATGTATGTTTCGGCATTTACCACCGCGCTTAATATATTTCTTGATTACTGTATGATATTCGGCAAATTCGGTTTCTCTGAAATGGGAACAAAGGGCGCTGCACTTGCAACCTCCGTATCGGCGTGGGCGGGCGTCTGCATTATTGTTATGGTTTCGTTTGCCCGCAAAAATATTCTTATCGGAAAGCTTAAAGAAACATTCGGTTTCAGCGCCGCTCAGTTCAAGGCGTTTTATAAAAAATCTTTGCCCGTAATTTTTAACGAAGGACTGTGGGGACTCGGTACGTTTACCTTTAACCTGATTTTTGCCAATATGGGTTATGCGTATTTTGCGTCTGTAACAATTTTGAGGAGCTTTGAAAATATTGCGTTTATCTTCTTTATCGGAATGTGCAGCGCGTCAAGCGTTATGATAGGGAAATCAGTCGGCAAGGGAAAAATAGAACGCGGAATAGAGGATTCAAGGCGCTTTTCGGTACTTGTGCCTGCTGCGGCTGTTATTGTATCGGTTGCCATATTTATTTTCAGGAGACAGCTTATCGGAATATTCAATATGGGCAACAATATCAGTGAAGTAACACTGAATACGGCAATGATAATAATGGCAATATACGCTTTTGAGCTTCCTGTCAGAATGATTCCGTATATTCTGATAGTGGGAATTTTCCGTTCCGGCGGCGATACGGTAACGGGCGTAAAATATGATTTATGCACGCTGTGGCTGGTGTCACTGCCTGCAACACTGTTTGCAGTTTACGTTCTTAATGTTCCGTTTGTTGTTGCTTTTGCCGTAATGTATGTTTTTGAGGATTATCTGAAAACTTTTCTCTGTGTAAAATATTATCGTTCTCTCGGTTGGCTGCGTCCCGTAACGCAGGAGGGCAGAGAGGCCGTTGAAGAATTTAAAAACAGGCGGGTGATTAAAGAATGAATAAGAATATAGTTGTTAAGGGCGCGAGGGAGCACAACCTGAAAAATATTGACGTTGAAATTCCGAGAGACAGCCTTGTTGTATTTACGGGGTTGTCCGGCTCCGGAAAATCAAGTCTTGCCTTTGATACCATTTATGCTGAGGGGCAGAGAAGATATGTTGAAAGTTTATCCTCTTATGCGCGGCAGTTCCTTGGTCAAATGGAAAAGCCGGACGTTGATTATATTGATGGACTCAGTCCGGCAATTTCAATAGACCAGAAGACAACATCAAAGAATCCGCGCTCTACTGTAGGAACGGTTACGGAGATTTATGACTATCTGCGACTTCTGTATGCGAGAATAGGAATACCTCACTGCCCCGTCTGCGGCAGGGAAATTTCACAGCAGACCATCGACCAGATCGTTGACAAAATTCTCTCTTATCCCGAAAAAACAAGAATTCAGATTATGGCTCCGATTGTGCGCGGCAGAAAAGGCGAATATGTCAAGGAACTTGACGACGCGCGCAAGAGCGGATTTGTCCGTGTCCGTGTTGACGGGATTATATATGATTTGTCCGAGCAAATCACTATGGATAAGAATAAGAAACACAGCATTGAGGTTGTTGTGGACAGGCTTGTTGTTTCACAAAGCATAAAAAGCCGTCTTACGGACAGCATTGAAACCGCAACAAGACTTTCAAAGGGTGTTGTTCTCTGCGACATCGTGGGGGGTGGGGAAGAGCTTTTTTCCCTTGAATATGCCTGCCCTGAGCACGGTGTTTCAATTGAGGAAATGAGTCCGCGTATGTTTTCATTCAATAATCCGTTCGGCGCGTGCAAACGCTGCTCAGGTCTCGGAACATTTATGGAGATAGACGAGGATTTGATTATTCCGAACAGAAAGCTATCTATAAATCAAGGGGCAATTAAAGCAAGCGGCTGGAATGTTGCTGATGGCTCTTCTATTGCGAGAATGTATTTTGAGGCTCTTGCAAAGGAATATAATTTTTCGCTCGATATGCCTGTAGAAATGCTTTCAAAAGAGGCTGTTGATGTTATTCTCCACGGCACTAAAGGGAAAAAAATAAAAATGAAGAGAGTAACCTCCTATGGCAGCGGAACATATGTAAATGATTTTGAGGGTGTTGTTACAAATCTCAAACGCAGATATGACGAGACCGGCTCCGAATGGGCGAGGTCGGATATTGAATCGGTTATGGTGTCCGCTGTATGTCCGGATTGTAACGGGGCAAGACTTTCTCCCATAAGTCTTTCTGTTACGGTGGGAGGAAAGAATATTCATCAGTTCTGTAAGATGTCAATATCCGAAGAACTTGAATTTATTGAAAATTTGAAGCTGACAGAAAAGGAGCTGATGATCGGTCGGTTAATCATCCGTGAAATCAAGGAAAGACTGAATTTCCTTAATTCCGTTGGTCTCGATTATCTTTCGCTTTCAAGGGAGGCGGCCACCCTTTCCGGCGGAGAGGCTCAGAGAATCAGGCTTGCTACACAGATAGGCTCGTCTCTTATGGGCGTATTATATATTCTTGACGAGCCGTCTATAGGACTTCATCAAAGGGATAATGAAAAACTGCTCGGTACATTGCGCCATCTGCGCGACCTCGGAAATACCCTTATAGTTGTTGAACATGACGAGGATACTATGCGTGCGGCAGATTATGTTGTTGATATAGGTCCCGGTGCAGGTGTCCACGGAGGTGAACTTATTGCGGCAGGAACCGTTGAGGATATAATTGCTTGCGAGAATTCGGTTACAGGGCAGTATTTAAGCGGTAAAAGAAATATACCTGTTCCGTTGGCAAGAAGGAGCGGCAACGGAAGAAAACTTGTTGTAATGGGTGCGGCTGAAAATAATCTAAAAAAAATAAATGTCGAAATTCCTCTCGGTGAGTTCGTTGCCGTAACAGGTGTTTCGGGGTCGGGTAAATCAAGCCTTGTAAACGAGATAATTTATAAGCACCTTGCAAACGTTCTTAATAACGCCAAAAAGCGTCCGGGGCGTTTTGATAAAATGAAGGGAACGGAATTCCTTGACAAGGTTATAAATATTGACCAGTCTCCTATTGGCAGAACGCCGCGCTCAAACCCCGCAACATACACAGGTGTGTTCAATGATATAAGAGACCTGTTTGCTGAAACGCCTGATGCAAAAATGCGCGGATACAAATCAAACCGCTTTTCCTTCAACGTAAAGGGCGGCAGGTGTGAAGCGTGCCAGGGCGACGGTATTGTGAAGATTGAAATGCACTTTCTTGCCGATATTTATGTTCCTTGCGATGTCTGCGGAGGTCAGAGATATAACCGCGAAACACTTGAGGTTAAATTCAAGGGCAAAAATATTTATCAGGTGCTTGAAATGACGGTCGACGAGGGACTCGAATTTTTCAGGCAGCAGCCGAAAATATACCGCAAGCTGAAAACTTTGTCGGATGTCGGTCTCGGATATATAAAAATCGGTCAGCCTGCTACAACGCTTTCGGGCGGGGAAGCGCAGCGTGTCAAGCTCGCAACAGAGCTTATGAAGCGCTCAACGGGAAAAACAATTTATATTCTTGACGAGCCGACAACCGGTCTTCATACAGCAGACGTGCACAGGCTGATCAACGTATTAAACGAGCTTGTCGATTCAGGAAATACCGTGCTTGTGATAGAACATAACCTTGATGTTATAAAAACCGCGGATTATATTATTGACCTCGGACCGGAGGGCGGAAATGGCGGCGGAAAGATTGTTGCAGCGGGAACGCCCGAGGAACTTGTTAAATGCAAAAAATCGTATACAGGAAAATATCTTAAACCTATGCTTGAAAAGAGATAATTTATGAAAGATTTAATTCTGAAGCTTGAAAAGGAACATTTTTTGAGCAATTCCGAATTTAAAACGCTGATTGAGAACGATGAAACCGAATCAAGCGCCTATCTCTCTGAGCGGGCTGTTGAGGTTCGTGAAAAATTTTACGGAAAGGACGTTTATCTCAGAGGACTTATCGAATTTACAAATTATTGTAAAAACGACTGCTATTACTGCGGAATACGCGGGAGCAATTCTTTTTGTGAGAGGTATCGCCTTTCCGACCAGCAAATTCTTGATTGCTGCAAGACAGGGTACGCCCTCGGATTCAGGACTTTTGTTCTTCAGGGGGGAGAAGACGGTTATTATACTGATGAAAGGCTTGTTGCCTTAATCAGCGAAATTAAATCCTTATATCCGGATTGCGCGCTTACTCTTTCTATCGGAGAAAAAAGCTATGATAGTTACAAGGCGTACTTTGATGCGGGCGCTGACCGTTATTTGCTTCGTCACGAAACGGCAGATTATATTCACTACGGAAAACTTCATCCGAAGGAGCTTTCACTTCAAAACCGAATGCAGTGCCTTTACAATTTAAAAGAAATAGGTTATCAGGTTGGCTGCGGTTTTATGGTCGGCTCTCCGTTTCAGACAACTGATAGCATAATCGAAGATTTAAAGTTTATCAGAAAGCTTGAGCCGCATATGGTTGGAATCGGTCCGTTTGTTCCTCATAAAGACACGCCTTTTAAAGGTTTTAAGAACGGAACGCTTGAGCTGACATTGAAGCTTTTGAGTATTATCAGGCTTATGATACCACGTGTGCTTCTTCCCGCAACTACTGCTCTTGGGACAATTGATCCGCTCGGACGCGAAAAAGGAATACTTGCAGGCGCAAACGTGGTTATGCCGAATCTCTCACCGGTCGAAACAAGAAGAAAATATGAGTTGTACGATAATAAAATCTGTATGGGTGATGAGGCGGCGGAATGTATCGAATGTATGAAAAGGCGCATGAAAGGTATCGGATATAACGTCGTCGTAAGCAGAGGGGATTATAAAAAGGATTGATAAGAGAAACAGTGTGATAAATCACACAATCGGGATTATATTGTCCTCAAAATTTTTGCCTGCGGCATAATTTTGAGAGAACTGTAATCGCCACATACGCCTTGTCCGGCTGCTGCAAGACGCATATGTGATTTTTAATAAACAATTTGCAGCCGGAAAGGCTATGGTGATTCGTATGGCAGAAAATTTTGATCAGACGCCTAACGCAAACAGAGTGCATATAGGCTTTTTCGGAAAACGAAATGCAGGAAAATCCAGTATTGTCAATGCTGTTACGGGACAGGAGCTTTCAATAGTTTCCGATGTAAAGGGAACAACGACAGACCCTGTTTCAAAGGCAATGGAGCTTTTGCCGGTCGGACCGGTTATGATTATTGACACTCCGGGAATAGATGATGAGGGCGCAGTCGGTGAGCAAAGAGTTCGCCGCGCAAAAAAAATTCTGAACAAAACAGACGTTGCAGTTTTGATTGTTGACTCAACCGCAGGCATGGATCAATCTGAAAATGAACTGATAAAGCTTTTTAAGGAAAAAGCCATACCGTATATTGTAGTTTATAACAAGAGCGATTTGAAATCCCGTGAAAAGCTCTCGGAAAATGAAATTGCAGTCAGCGCAAAATACGGCACGAATCTATTTGAACTAAAAGAAAAAATCGCATTCCTTGCCAAAAAAGAGGAAAGTGAAAAAAGAATTATCGGAGATCTTCTGAACAGAGGAGACAAAGTTGTGCTTGTAACGCCTATTGACGGTTCCGCTCCGAAAGGAAGAATGATTCTGCCGCAAATGCAGACGATCAGGGACATTCTCGATTCAAATGCGATGTGCATTGTTACTCAGACGGAGGAGCTTTCATCTGCTCTTGCGGCGCTTAAAGAACCGCCGAAAATGGTCGTAACGGACAGTCAGGCATTTTACAGGGTAAAGGACATTGTACCCGAAGATGTTCCGCTGACATCATTTTCGATACTTTTTGCAAGGCGCAAAGGCATACTCAAGGCGGCAGTAAAGGGCGCGGCAATGCTTGAGAGACTTTCCGACGGAGATACGGTTTTGATTTCAGAAGGATGCACGCACCACCGTCAATGCGAGGATATAGGAACTGTTAAGCTTCCGAATTGGATTCAAAAGCATACGGGAAAGACTCTAAGCTTTCAATTCACTTCAGGCGGCGGTTTCCCGGAGGATTTAAGCAGTTATGCTCTTGTTGTTCACTGCGGCGGCTGTATGCTCAATGATAGGGAAGTGCTCTATCGTCTTAAATGTGCGCAGGATCAGAATGTTGGTTTTACCAACTACGGCACACTTATCGCGTATATGAACGGAATACTAAAGAGAAGCGTTGCGCCTTTTCCCGATATTGACGCCGATTGGATATAAAGAATATAGAGAAGAAAGAAATGCAGCGGCTGTTCCGTTTCGGGGCTGATGAAATGGAAAAATGAACGGGCGTTAGAACGATAAGAATGTGGGGCGCGGCGATTACCGTTTAAAAGTATATAAAAAGGAGAGTGAAATTCACTCTCCTTCAGCCTGTCAAAGAACCCCTGTTTTGTTTAGGCGAAGGCAGGGATTTTGTTGTATTTTGGGGTTAAAAATGAAAA
>CANPXD010000004.1 GCA_947585615.1 uncultured Clostridia bacterium | reverse complement strand
TTCCGCCGAGTTCGGGCAATTCAATAAACATTTCGTTTACAAAGTCCGCATGAGCCGTGTTCCCCGCTGCAACACTGTTTTCCGTGTTGCTGCTGCTCTTCAGCTTGTAGCCTTTGCACGACGCCTCGGTTACGGAATATTCCGTTCCGTTCGGCAAATCTGTAAACGTCATTGTTTCGCTGTGCTTTAAGGTGAATGTTGCGGTGTAGCTGCCGTCGCCGTTTGGCGTAACGGCAACCGTTTCATTTACTCCCTTACCGTCTTTGTCGGCGTGAACGGCAGGTATGCTTCCGCCGAACGGTTTTTCAGCCGGCGGTGTAAATTTCACCGTAAAGGTGAATGGCGTGCTCTCTTTTTCTCCGGCGTTATCAACCTGTTTGGAAACGGTCAGATAGCCGAATTCCGGTTCTTCTTCAAACACATTTGTAAATACGATTCCGTCGCTGACAGGTGCGCCGTCCTGCGTTACCGAAATATCCGCCTTCAGCTGACCGTAGTACCCATCAAGAACACCTTCATCAGCCAGATCTTCGATTACATTGACCGTTACGGTATAAACCTTGCTGTCGTAGGTTACTCCCGGAACCGGATCGCCCGAAAGTTCTTCAACCGTGTATTTATATACGCCCTGTAAAGCAAACCGTTCGTTTTCAAACAGCACGATTACGCCCTTTTCATCGTTAGAAACCGTGCGCGCGCCTATCGGATCACCCTCGGGATTGCTTTCATCCGGTGTGATTCTGAATGAAAACGCTCCGGCGCTGAGCGTAAAGCTGTCGCCTTCCATTCTCTTTTCGGCATTAAGACTTGCCACCGCCGGTGCAGGCGGCTGTTTAACGTTTATAAATTCAAGCTCGCCGCCGATAATGCCGTCCGCGTCCTGCAGAATGGAACCGCTGTATTCGCCGGATTCAATAATATCGCCGCCGTCCGCTTCCACCTCGGGATTCCATCCGAGCTGGTCTGCTTCGTGAACGGAATACGTATATTTTGCTCCGACAGGCAGTCCGTAAATCGTGACACGCTGACCGCCGTTAAGTTGGAACGTTGTCTTTCCGCTTGAATCAAGCTCTTTCTCTTCTTCGTTCACCAGATTGCCGCTCTTACTATCATATGTGCGGAACCAATAAAATCCGTCTATGGGCGTTCCGTCCGCATAAGAGATTGTTATGGTGAAATCGAAGGCTTTTTTGTAATCATCGTCTTTGATTTGCGTACCCTTAGAGCTTATGATGTCCTTGCTCACAGTCATCTGAACGGGAGCGAATTCATTGAAATAGTGAACAGCCTCCTCGTATGACGAGGTTTCGCCGAATACCGAATACGTGCGATTCGTATCGTTAAATTCATTCAAAGCCGTAACGCTGTCCGCACCGAGCTGCTTGCCGTCTTTATAGAGATACTCGCGTTCTCCGTCAGAACCTGTTTGATAGGCTTCCAAAATCGAGCCGTCGCGCGAATACGTTGTGCAGCTGCCCTCTTCGATGTTGTGATCCACATGATTGAGCGCCCAGCCCGAATCTATTTCATAATCCTTCATTTTTTCGGTGAAACGATAATCGGCACCGAGATTAATTCCTCTGAACAGTAGTCCTTCACCATTTTTAAGTGTAAATTCCGCAGTGTTCAACTTAGCATTTTCAGAAGTTATATTCGTGGATCCCGGTTTAAACGAATTGGTGTCATACAGAGTCAAATCACTTGGCCCAAATTCCAATTCTCTTGTTAAATATTCAACTCTTACGGAATAATCCGATTCAATGTCTGTGAAACTGCTATCATCCTGCGTTGAATCGATCACAGCAATGGGGAACTGCGTTAATTTTAAATATCCGCCGAATGAACTGTCTGCCCCGTCAGGGTTATAATTGTCTTTGTTGAATGTGCCGTTTTCAACATCGGCTATCGGAACAACATAAACATCACGCACCCAAAGCACTAATGTTCCGGCAGCATATTTTCCGGGCTCTTCTTGCTTATAAATATCGCCTGACATTACATTGTCCGGATTTTCTGTTGTATCGTATCCTTCGGGAACATATATTGTTCTGCCGCCGCGCAGCAAAGTAACACCATCCGCATTTAAATCGGAATCGTAAATTCTCAACGAATAATCGCTTCCTGTATCTCCGCTTTCGGTGTTATGACCTACATAAATATAGTAATCGCCATTTGGATTTATTGTTCCGTCGGCATTTGCACGAATAATATTATTATCCCTGCTTGCCAAAAACTCATTATTATCCGTAAGCAGGTCAACAGTCGAAATACGTCTTTGCCAATAGCCTGTATATTCGTTTTTGGTTATCACAATGGCGTTCATTGTGCCTGTAAAGCCCTGAATATACCCTTGATAATGGAATTCCTTGTTTGAATACGGCAAATCGCGCAAATCCACTTCCTTGGTTACAAGCAGCATCGTATCGTTGACTTCAAGTCTGCCGTTGTTTCCGAGAAAAATGTTTACAAGAATGTTTCCCTTTGTATCTTCACTTGTTGAACTGCCTATTGTAGGCATAAAATAACTGTCCGCAGAGCTTGTGGGATTATCGGCGGGACGAACGCTCGGATTGCTGTCATCACCTATCGTTTTCCCCTTTAAACCGATTTGGCGAGATAAATCACCCACGCGTAAGCCTTGAGGCTTTGTGGCAAGTATCCAATCTTCACGGTTCCCTGTTGATGGAGGCGTATTACTGAATTCAGCAATTTCTTCCGTTTTTGTGTTGTACCAACAAACATAAGCTCCTTCACCGACTTCATCCCCAAAGCCTGAACCGAATTCAGAACCTTTTCTGGCTACCGCGATGTGTGCCGATGCGCCCAGTGTTCCTTCGCCTGTTGATTTATAGTAATTAAGCGGAACATAATACCAATCGTCTGAATTAAGCTGATGCGCAGATGATGAGGGATCAACCGCATTAACGTATTTGTACTCGTTTTCAAATTGATCAATTGAACTGTAATCCGCGCCGTCAAAATCACCAATTACCAAATTCTTGGGGCGTTCCGCCGTTCCCGGCGCTGCCCAATAAATTTTTCTCGTTTGTTGATATATATAGTATCTGTTTGCTTCTCCGGGAGAAAATGTTACAACGGGATTACCTCTGGTTGCGCTGATTGAACCCGAAATATATCCGTCATAGGTGTTTCCGCTGTAATAGTTTGACAAGAACCAAACCTTTCCCGATTTATCGTCTTTATGAGATTCAAGATATTTCTCATCAAGCGCGGCTATATCTATACTGCCGTTATCAAACATTATATCGCTTTGCACGCCAACGGTGTAAAACACACGCAATGGCGTAGACGCCGCTTTGTCATCTAAATTAGTGGAATAATCAACTTCATTTCCGTTGTTGCCGAGACTTATCGTTGCAACCTGAATCGGAATTGCTTCGGTAGGTATATTTACATACAATGCCTGGTCAAATCCGGGGTCAACCATCATTTCTCCGCCGTCGCTGTCCCACTGATAATCACCGCTGTTTTCAACCCAAATACGTATGCTGTTGAGCTGATATTTTTGAACGGCGTTTTTAACTGTTTTTTCATCTTCGGAAATCTTTCCGTCTTTATTTTCGTCCTTAAATCCATAACAGGGATTGATTCTATCCATTGCACGCTGATCCGGATCAAGATCAAATCTATACAGCGTGTATGTGGTTGCCCTCTGCTGCTCCGTCATTCCGTCCTCGGGAAGCGTGGAAACAAACATACGCGCGGTTGCCGCACTGACATAGTATACATATCCGGCTTTCCAAGCAGCTTTGTTGTCTGCACAATCTGACGGAACGTCGGTGCCATAAAAGACGAGTTTTCCCTCTTCGTTATATTTATACCAACCTTCGGCAAAGTCACTTCCGATTCCGCAAATATCATAATCGTACACACCTGTTTTTGTGATACCGAAAACATTTCCAAAAAGTGAAAGACTCTTAACATCTTTTACTTCCATATACTGACCCATAGGATCCATATAAGTCATTGAATCCTGAACGCCTGCGGAGTTTGTGCCCTGAACAGGAGTAAAAGCGTGCTGGTTGATGTCATCCGTAATTTCGTTAAATACCTTTTCAATATCCGCCATGGTTTCTACTGCCGATTCAGTTGAGGTTGCATAATAAGATTTATAGGAATAGTAGATATTTTCTTCAATTTGCTCCTTTGTTACACTGTATTTGTCGTTTGGATCAAGCTGATTTATCGTAAATGTTTTAGGTTGACTTACACGGAAAAAGCTTGAGTGCCCGGCGCCTGCCGTGTTGACATTTTCAATAACGGTTTTATCGCCTCCATAGAAAGTGGTACTACCGCTTAAAATTTCTCTGTAAGTCGTTGTGATATTCTCGCCTTTTTTCCATGAATCAAACCAATCAAGCGCTCTGTAAATCGCACTGTTTGTACCTCTTCCGACTGTTCCGTCTTCATAATAAGGTTTATGGTTAAAATCGGCAAGATCAAGCCATTGCCTATTGAAATAAGCGCCCGGATTCATTGACGGTCCGTTCATCGTTATATCCTTGGTAGAAGAATATAGTTTTGCGTCCTCGGGTTTACCGGGATCAGTCATATCAAGCGAAACGGTATACATTTTGCAATCCTGCGCATATGTATTATTTATAGCAGATTTGCCGTAAGCAGCCGTCATAAGCGTGGAAAACAAGAGATAGGATTTACCGTTGATAAAATACTCATATAATTCTCTCAGTTTTTTTAATCCTTCGGCTGTCGGAAGCCGCCTATTCGCCGTTCCCGCAACATCGCTGCTCGCCGCGCCGCCGATTGTTCTCCATTTATATTTACCAACGTTATATTCTTCAACAAATTGATCCCAAGAACACGCGTTATCCTCCGGATCAATACTGATAAAGCTATCGCTCTTATCGCTAAAATCATTTACAAATCCGGAAGGCGCAAGACTTTCTCCGGAAATCTTCCAATTATTATCAAGCGCGTCTGTGATTTCACCGTCTGTCAGAACAACAAGGTTGGGAATATAATCAAATTTATACCCGCCTACATTTATACTTGTTTCCTCTTCAAGCAAAGTCTGACAGCCCACATAGATTCCGGCTTGGATATTCGTGGTTCCGTTGCGAAAAAGGTTGTAGCGTTCCAAGCCGTTTTTGCCGCTCATGCTGCTATCTATCTTGCAGTCTTCATTAACATACTGTTTATCAACAAATATGTATCCGCCGCCGGTTGAGGCATCTGCTCTTGTCTGCATAGGTTCTTTTGGAAGATCGGACACGTCTTTCTGTGTCCAACCGCCGTTAAGATATTTATAAGGATTTGAATGATCCGCGCTTACGGGATAGTGACCCATAGGAATAATAACATCAGCCGTATTTGAAGCTGTGTAAGTCACGCCGTTTTTTGTTCCGTTTCCGAACGAAATAACCGCTACCTCATTATATGAGCCCGCTCTCATGAGACTGTCAACAGCACTGTTTACAGCAGAAAGCAATTTACCCATACGGGTATCTCCCCAATTGGTTTTGTCAGTGTACATAGATCCCGAATTATCTATAACAATAACCGTTTTCGTCGGAGGAAGCCCAATCCACGCTTGACTTGAACTCAACACAGAAAAAACATGAAGAAAATCATCTTCAAGCGCAACTTTGCCTGTTGTTCCGTCCAAATCAGGATCAAGATTAAATACATTACTTGTAAAACGACCGCTGTTTTTCCCGTAAGCAAAAACAGATTTATCCGCCCAAACTCTGCCTGCGTACATTGAGTCGTTTGCAATATTTAAAGAGTCTGTATAATTATCCATGGTGCTTGGATCAGCCATTCTGTCCGCAGAGACCATCTTCGCGCTTTCAAGAGCTCTGATCGGCCGAAGCAGCAACAGGGATGTTAAAACAATGGTAACCGCCATTAAAATGCAGATAACACTGCGCCAAATTTTTCTCCGACGGCAAAAATAGAGGTTTATATATTGATTTTCAATTCCGATAAAATTATCTGTCATAAAGTTTCCCCTCCGATACAGATATTTTTATTATAATCTTTAAACTAAGAAGTGTATAAAACCCCACTTTTTAATGATTTTATCATTTAAAATAAAATAAATCAACAGATAAAAATAATAATCTACATTCTTTACAAATTGTCGAAAAAGTTCACCGTATTTTTGTGTAATACTGCCAGTATAATTGACAGTACCGTTCTGTATTTAAAATACCCCGTACGCCGGGTAAGCGGCATACGGGGTATTTAACTTTGATTATCCGTTTTGCGAAGCGCTGTGCCTTTTCTATAAGCAGCAACGGCAAGGTTTGCAAACAGCAAGATACATAAAATCAATTAATTCTTTTTTCTTTTCCTGCTTTTTATCGCATAAAAGTCGGCAGCAGATAATAAAGCCGCTATACTTATCCAAAAACACGGCGTTAAAACATAGTCGAAAGGATCGGCGCCTGTATACGGTGATTTTAAATTTGTTGAGCTGTCATTTTTGCTGTTGCTTTCAACGGGCTTTGCCTGTTCGAGGCGAGTTGGGGAATCGCTCTCCTCTTTTCCCGTATTTCCGCCGTTTTCCTTATCGTTTTTCTTTTCGGGAATTTCTTTTATTTCAAAAGTTTTCATTACTTTCCCTGTGAAATTATTTATGCCCTCAACGCATACGGCGGCCTCTCCCGTTTCAATGTTGTTTGCATATTCAACGGTATAGTTTACGCCTTCGTAAACGGGCTTATTGTTGTATTTAACAATCACCTTAGGCTTCTTTTCAAAACCGTCATATTCAAATTCATCGCTTTCCATTTCCACCGAACAATCCTTTATATCTATCGGAGCGGCAAACAAAATCACGCCCGTAATATTATGCAGCCATGTTGTTCCGCCATAAGCGGCGCCGCGTCTGACATCCAAAGAGTTTACCGTTACGGCGTTTACATAGCGCACCGTAAGATCGCCTGTTTCGTCTACAACAGAACCCAAATCGCTTACTACAAAGTTTTTGTTTCCGTCCATTCCCAAATAAACCATTGTATGCCCCGAAAAATAGAGCAAAGAGCCTGCGGGAAGTGTTGAAATATACTGGATTTTCTGCTCGTCGCTCATAGCGGAAACGTTTTTATATTTATCGGGCGTTTTTTCCTGCCACGTTGTGTTTCTCGGAAGTTCAACACCAAAGCATTTATATATACTTCTTGTATAAAGCGAGCAGTCCATATAACCATTCATGCCCGCCCAGCCGTAAGGATCGCCGATACATGAAAATGCAACTTCCAACACGTTTTCTTCCGTCAACGGCAAAAATCCGCGGCAAAGCTCCAAGCTTTTACTCAAAACGGCATATTTTTTAACAGCGTTTCCGTTTTCGTCGCTTCCGGCAAAATACACAATATAGTTATCCGCCTTTTTAGAAGTTAAATCAAATGGTATAAGCTCTTCGGGCACGAATTTCAAATAGGTTCCCAGCATAGCGTTTACCGTTTCGGAAGTTCCGTCGTTTAAAACGATTCTGCTTCCTGTAACCGTCACGAAATCATCGGAATCTGAACTGATTTTCCAATAATCCAGCCATTCGGACTCTGTTTGGCAAACCGCCACGTTTTTTCCGCTGACCCAGCCCGTGCAGTTATTGGAGTAGCCCCAATAGAATAGCTCTCCGCCGACTTCGCATTTTGCCTGAATTATCATAGGCTCGTTCAGATTCAACGCCGAGCTTTGCATTTCGTCATCGGTATCCGAGGCGCTGTAGCCTATAATATCGTTGGTAGGCCATGCTTTCATATCCGCACGGTTTGTGCATATTCCGAGCTTGGTTTGCTGTTTTCCGGTATACCCGGTATTCATAATCGCGGTCAATAATGATGTGAAATATTCCTCGTTGTTGATTTTTACGCCGTTTATGTAAAGATCTCTCGCAGGAATTTCCGAATTCGCAAGCCTTTGCCTTCTTGCGTCCGCGTCAAAGGTTTTATTTAACTCTTCCAAATCAAAAACCATTGTGCCGCTGCCGTCTACAATCCGCCTGTTTAACGTGTCTATTTGAGAATTGTCCATTATAATTTTATCCAAACCATAAAAAGTTTTGTCTTTCCAATAGTTTGCGGTGCACATCTCGGCGGTAATTCCGTGGAGATATATTTCTTTCCTCGCATGGTCTGATTTTTCCCCCGTAAAATACGGTGTTGACGCATACGCGTTAGTGCATAACGAAAGAATCAGCACTAACGTTGTTAAGAAAACGATTTTAAATTTCTTTTTCAATTTTCGTTCCCCGCCTTTTATTTTATTTAACGACTTTATTCTATTTCAAAGGACTCGCCGCGATAAATAGTATACCATATTGCCATACAAATTGCCGCCCTGCGAATAACGCACGGCGGCATCATTTTATTCTTTTATTCTGTCGGCTGGCTGAAATACTCTTTAACGATAGATTCTGCATCTGCTCCTGTCTCCTCGGGATACAGGGTAAACTGCAATTCATAGAATGACGAACCTTCTTTGTAAATACATAATGTCATTACAGTTGTGAACGGCACTTCGATTTCGTCATCGTCAATCGTTTGTGATATGTCGATACAACTGAATTCCTTTCCTGAAATCGTCATTGTGTACGCATCACCGATTTCGTAAGGATAGTCGGAATCTTCAAAGATATATTCCGCCATTTCGCGGACAAGAACTTTTTCATCTTTAATCACGTCGGAAATACTGCCTTCAACTATCAGCCCCATTATATTTTCCTGTGAGGTTTCATCGAAAAAGATGAACTCTGTATAATCAGCCTGCTCCTCCATCACGTCCTTTACCTCATCGGAGTTAAGAAAACGGTATCTGCTTCCCGTTACATCAATTGCAAGACCGACAGAGTCGTTCGTATATGTATCTCCGTTTACAACGCCGCCTGTTATGCTCTCCCCGTCCGACGCTTCATCGCTAATATATTCCTTGATATTTGTTAAGAAATTCGGATTTTCTTTCATTACCTGATTAAAGCCAAAACTGCCAAGCGCAATGATTCCTGCTATGAAAAGAACAAAGAGACAGGCAAGCACAATAAGGATTATTGCCCACGCAGGGAGCTTTCTTTTCTTTTTCTCCGTATAAACATGGGCTGAATAAGGAAGCCGGTACGGCGCGTCGCCTCCCTGCGCCGAATTGCTGTCTGACGGCTGATAATATACGTTTTCCTGCTGAGGAGGTATGGTGTTCGACTGAAAGGATGGCTGCCGAGGGACTGTATTGGTCTGCCGCGTTTGCCGCGCGTCTGCCTCCTTGTAAGAATCGCTGTCAACCGTTTCGACCGCACCTTTGTGTGTTGTGTCCGCCCCGCAGTTAAAGCAAAATCTCACGTCGTCTTCAAGCTTTGTGCCGCAAAGTTTACAAATTTTCATAAAGAATTTTCTCCTTCTTCATCCCGCTTGAAATTGAATTATTCCGTTACGCCCTCTGCACCGTTTTTATCAAACATACAAAGCGTCTCCACCATAACCTCAATTCCGACCTCAATGGCGTCCGGGCGGAGATTTTCAACATTGTCAAGGCGTGTGTGGTAATATCTCGGCGGAGCGGGATCCATTGCGGCAAAGCCTGTTGCCGGAATTCCGCGTTGTGTGAACGCGGCGGCGTCGGAAGCGCCGATATAGATTGATTCGTACTTAACGTCATAACCGCAGTTTGCGCACGCATCGTGAACAAGCTCTTTTACGCCCTTGTGGTGCTTGAGCGTTCCCGAAAGGTCACGGTCGTAAACAGCCATTGTCTCCAGATCGCGGAATGTGTCCATCGCAACAACGGCGGTCGGTATCTCCTTGAGTTCCTTTTCGTGTGCCTTTGCGTATGCTTTCGCTCCGCGCAGACCCGCTTCCTCCGAGCCTGAGCAAATCATAACAACCTCTGTGTTTTCAAAGCGTACGCCTGCTTCGCCGAGAGCCTTTATCGCGCCCATACCCACATAGCAGCCCGAAAGATTATCGGACGCGCCTGGAACAGACTTTGTCCAGCTCTGGAAGAACAAAAAGCACAGTTCAAACGGAATAAACACAATCGAAACAACAAAGAAAATTACAAAAAGAGTATGTACCTCGGGAATTTTGCCTGCTGCAACAACTCCGCCCTTTACCGCGCCGACGATAATGCTTATAACGGCTATCGCGGTCTGAACAATCAGTCCCACAACGGCAGGAATTTCAACAAACAGCTTTGCCTGAAGACCGCCGATAAGATAATTGAGCGTCCACTCAAACTGCGAATCGGAATGGCCGATCATTATAATGCGCTTTTTGATTTCGCCCGTCGGTTTGCGATTTGCAATCATATTATGGGAGGTCTGTTTCGGGAAAATGAAATCGTCAAATTGTTTATACATAAGGAATTCAAAAATGAGAGGAATAAACGCGAGCACGCAGAGAACAAGCGCCGCGACAGGGCTTGCGAACCAGTTTACAAAAACGCTTGCTACGCCGCAGACAACCGTAAACGGGATAAATCCCATAAATCCTTGACGGTGAAGCTTAAATTCCTCAATTTCCGTTTCATCGCAGTAGTTTTTCATATCCTTTTCAAACCACTGCTGCGCGCGGTACTCCTCCGGCGAGCCGGGTTTTCTCGGTCCGATTTTGTTCACTACCTTTGTGATTCCCTTTACAGCGTATTCCGTCTGACGCTTAATATCAAACTTATCGCTGTACTCAAGTGCAATTTTCATCAGTGCAACTCCTTATTAATAATGTTTTGTGTTTCTATTGTATCATAACGGAAAGTGTTTGACAATTCCTTTTTACTTTGTAAAAAAGGTCCGCGCCCGACTGATTCGGTTTTATGAAAGATGATGTATAAAAAGTCCCGAAAGCAGTTTCGGCTCAAACCATGTTGATTTGGGAGGCATTATCTGCCCGGCGTCGGCTATCGCCATTAAATCCTCCACGGTTGTGGGATACATCGAAAAGGCGAGGCACATATCGGTTTTTGCTCTTTTTTCAAGTTCCGTAAGTCCTCTTATTCCGCCGATAAAATCAATTCTGTCATCATTTTTGGGATCTTTTATTCCGAGAATCGGATCGAGCAGATTGTTCTGAAGAACGGAAACATCAAGCCTTGCCACAGGATCGCTTTCATCAATGATTGCTTTTTTTGCCCTGAGAGAATACCATTCCTTTTCAAGGTACATTCCGAAAGTGTGCTTTTCTATCGGATGATATGGAGCGTCCTCCTTTGTTATTTCAAAGCGCTCAAAGAGTCTGCTGAGAAATTCATCCGCCGTCATACCGTTCAAATCTTTGACAACGCGGTTGTAGTCCATAATTTCAAGCTCTTCATCAGGGAAAGCCACCGCAAGGAAATAGTTGAACTCCTCATCTCCCGTGTAATCGGGGTTTTCCTCCCTTTTCATCTGACCGACTCTCACAGCCGAGGCACAGCGGTGGTGTCCGTCCGCGATATAAAGAGACTGAATGTTTTTAAAAAGAGAGCTTAAACGGTTTATCGTCTCGGGATCGTCCACGACCCAGACGGTCTGAAGAACGCCGTCCGTTTCAAAATTATAGACAGGATCGTTTTCGTTCATCCACAGCGAAACAGTCATATTGACCGATGCGTTTTTTCTGTAGGTCAGGAAAATGGGCCCTGTGTTGGCATTCGTTATGCTGACATGGCGAATACGGTCCTTTTCCTTTTTCGCAAGCGTTTTTTCATGTTTTTTTATAACGTTGTTTGTATAATCATCTATTGACGCGCAGCCCACAAGACCCGTCTGCGCCCTTCCGTTCATAATCTGCCTGTAGATATAAAAGCAAGGTGTTTTATCCTGTATCAGCGCGCCCGTGTTTTCAAGCGCGTCAAGATTTTCCTTTGCCTTTTCGTACACCTCGTCCGCATAAAGGTCAACATCGTGCGGAAGATCTATCTCCGCCTTGTCAACATGGAGAAACGAAAGGGAATTGCCCTTTACGGCCCTTCTTGCCTCCTCACTGCTCATAACATCATAAGGCAGTGCCGGAATAAGCGCCTGATTCTGTTTTGACGGACGGAAAGCCCTGAATGCTCTGAAAGTTGCCATATTGATTAAAATTGCCTTTCTGTAAATATGAGTTATACCGCACCTTGTCAAACGCGGTTATTAAAAACGTATTACGCTTTTATCTGTCTGTTCTTTTCGTAAATTATTCTAAGACCGTCTATCAGCAGATTCTCATCGTAAATAACCTCTCTGCCGACTTCTTTTGCGATTGTTTTGCCGAAATCCCCTGTCAGTATAACAGTCGCGCTTTCTCCCAGCTCCTTTTCAAATTTTGCGGCAAGACCTTCAATCATAGCCGCCGTGCCGATAACGCTGCCGCATTTCATAGCATCAACCGTGTTTGAAGCGATCAGTCTTGACGGAGCGGAAATATCAATCTGCGGAAGCTGAGCCGTTTCGCTCACAACAGAGTTTATACCCGTTCTGACTCCGCACATAATCGCGCCGCCGAGATGAGCGCCCGTTTTATCTATAACCGACGCCGTTGTTGCTGTTCCAAGGTTAAAAACGATGACGGGCAATGGATATTTGCTGACTGCCGCAACGTCACCCGCAACTATATCCGCGCCTGTTTCGGCGGGATTGTCAAGCCTGATATTAAGCCCCGTTTTAATTCCGGGGCCCACTACGAGCGGCGTTACTCCGCAAACCAGCTCTATGCTTTTTATAAGCGTTCTCACGAGAGCAGGCACAACGCTTGAAATCACCGCGCCGTCGATATTTTCTGTTTTGCTCACCTCAAAAAACGATTTCAGCTTTATTGAATATTCGATTTCCGTTTCCTCTATATGAGTAGACAGTCTGCCCGAGCTTACAAGCTTACTTCCGTCCAGCACTCCCAGAACGATATTTGTGTTTCCCGCGTCAACTGCAAGCAGCATCTAAAGCCCATTCCTTTCCGAAAGACGATATATGCTATTATATTACAAATTTTTTACAATGTAAACAATTAAAATAAATAAAAACACGCCTCATCTAAGACGTGTTTTCAAAATTTGTTAAAAATTTTTATTTTATCTGAAGAAAATATAACAGTAGGTTACTCCCGAAATATTCAGATTCATATATTCATTGTATATAACGGGCGACCCGTTGCTGCTGATTTTAATGGACGTACCCGAAAAGGAAACGCCTGACGTACCTGTTCTTATGCCGATAAAAGCGAAGTAATTGTTCTTCATCGACATGGAAAAATTAACTGCCGACGGCGGCATTCCGCCCGCAAGAACGATTCCGAAGGACGGCAAAAACGGGCATTCCGTCTCAACCACCCTTGAGGTCTGGCCGTCTCCGTGATAATATCCCATAAAATACGGACAGTCCCAGCGCTGCCTGTCTGCGTCGGTGACGTGCATCTGTTTATCGCCGCAATGCGTTTTCATCGCCTGATCAATCTTGCTGTTGTCGTCGTTAAAGTCAACGCGCTTGGGCATATCGGTGCTGACCCAGCTGTTAAGTCCCAGATATTCTGTTTTATTAGTAGAACTCATATTTTTTCTCCTATAGATCTATTTTATAAACTATCTATCACGGAAAACGGCATATTGTAGCCATCAAGCTCAAACCAGCGCCGTCCCGCTGCGTCTCTCGCGGCAAAATCGCTGCCGCCGCCATCAATTTCGACACGGCTGAATGCGGGCGCGTAATCCCTCAGAAAATCGCTGAGCTTTTCGGCAAAACCCTCATCAGCCGATGACGTATCGGGTTTTAGGACAAGCCTGCTGCCGTCCGCCTCATATTCCGTTCCTTCCCCGAGACCGCGCAGCGCATGCTCAAACGCCGCCATACTTCCTGTTGAGAATCCCTTTGATACGCTGTCGACAACAAGTTCCCTTGTTTTTTCATCGCTTTCACCGTGATTTTTTCCGATAAGATTCAGGAAAAGAGCAAGTCCCTGCGTGCCCGCGGAATCTATGAAAAGATTTTTCTCCGTGTTTTCCATTTCCGCCAGCACCGCTTGCGCGGCGCAAGCATATGCCGCCGCCTCCGCACGCGCATATGCGCCTTCTTCTACAGAAAGACCGAGCATTGAAAAAAGATTTATGAGGCGGCTGAAGATTTCATTATTCATGCACGCCTACCTCTGTTTTTTTCAGCCTGAGATACTGCGTGCTTTTGCACGAAACAACGCCCGATTCATCGCTGCTTATGAAAACATCAATATATTCGATGCCCTCAATATCGCGGCACGCCGCCGCTATGGCGGAAGCGGTATAGCTCTGCCCTATTTTTCCGCTGCTGCAAAATTCCCTTATTTTTTTCTCTGTCTGCCCTTTTATTTTTTCGGTATCATAGCCGCTGAGCGCCTTGACCTCCGCGATAACGTCAAACGGCTGTTCGGACGCCTGAATAAAATTCAGCTCAATTCCGCACAGAGACGCAAAGCCGAGCAGATCGCTGACTTTATCCTTCAGTTCCTGCGGAATATCCGCGCTGAGCGTTTTAAGGCAGACGTTCATTATTCCCTCTCCGCCTGCGGAAACAAAAGCGTCCGAAACGCCGTCAAGCGTAAGGATCGTCTCTCTGAGGGACGCGGCGTTCACGCCGGATTTTACACTGCGGTAGGAGCTGAGGATTCTCTCGCGCAGCGCCTCGTCGCTCTCGTCGTAGTTTCCGCCCATAAAAGGAGAGGCGTTTGTTACCGAGACAACGCAGTCGGGAGGATTGACCATCACCGTGACCTGTCCTGCGCCGACATTGTATTCCTCGCCTGATTTCACGGCTGTCGCGCGCACCGTTACCGACGATTCCTCGTAAGGAATAACCGCCTCCGAATCCGTTGAAAACTGAATATAGGGGCTTCCCTCAACGGAGCAGATGGTTCCTTTCGGTACCGCAACACTGTCTCTTATCGGTTCGGCAAGCGAAAAAGTCAGACTTCCCGTGGCGCAGGACGCCTTTTTTCTTGTTATGCTCCTGAGCGCCGCGTGCCTGTCAAGATATTCTCCCGTCGCCGTCTGCGGAAATCCCTGCCGCAGAATAAAGCTGCCGTATGCCGAAACCGCATAAATCTCCGATGCCACAGCCTTGAATCTCATTTCAAGATCCGAAAATTCCTCTACAGATTCGCCCTTTTCACTGAAAAAAGCCGTTTTCATATTATTGAGTATCTCATTATAAGTTAAGCTCATATCCGAACGGTCACCTGCCTTTCTTCGTCATTTATGCCAACCGTTATCTTATATTCTCCGTTCTCAGGCTCAGCCGATTTTACATAAACGCCGTCTATCCCGTATAAAGATTGAGCGGCGCACGCGGCGGCAAGCGCGCAGTCACCCGAAATCACAGCCTCGCGAAGCCGCGAACCGAAATCCTTGTCGGGATAAAATTTGCCCCTTTCGGTAAAAAACGCGCAAGCGATATTCTGCAAAAGCGCCTCTGTCTGCTCTGTTTTGACCGGTGGAGCGCCATATCCCGTAAAATCGCTGTTTAATACGGCAGTGTTCATAAAACCACCTCTTTCCCGGAATTGAAGACCTTTCCGTCGGCAGATATAAGAAGTGTGTTTATCTGCACAACGCCGTCATTTCTGAGGAGTATTTTTGCTCCTCCCTTAGATTTTACGGATACCTCGCCCTCTCTGAGATACTCGTTTGCCATTTTTGTGCCTGCACTGACCGAGCCTCCCGTGCCGTTAATAATGAGAATGTCCTCTCCCTTCGGCGGCGATGACGAATAACCGTAGGGTGCATAATTAACCACCCTTTCCGACTGCACGGTTGAAACCGTTTTAACCGCGTCATTTCCGCCGATTGCAACCGTTCCCGTTTCCGCCGCAGTTTCATATTTGTATCCGAATTTTTTGCTAAGCCACATAGTTCACCAGCTCCCCGTCTATTTTCTTTTTGAGCACAAGTGTTGTTTTTTCGCCGTTTTTTCCCATGCTTTTCACCATTTCGCTGACGAAATACGTTCCGGAGTAATCCTGTCCGTCAAAATCCACGCTGACTTTGTCACAGAGCCTGAAATCGCAGTCACCCGAAAGCTCGGCGATCACCGAGCAGTATTCGGAAAGCGAGTTTGTGATTTTCTCCGCGGCGGTGATTTCCCTCTGCCACAGCGGAAGCGCGGAAAGATTGTAAAGCCTTTTGCGCCGTATTCCTCTTGCGCGCACGAATTCGCTTTTAAAATGATACCGGTAATTATCAGAGGAATTGATTTTGTAATCAATATCGCTGATAAGCTCGCTCCTGTTTATAACGCAGGAAAGCGAGAGCAGAGGATAATTTTTAAGCCTTTTCACGCTGCTGCTCTCCCTGTAAACATCAAGCACATTTTCGGGAGTCGCGTAAACGGGAGCGCCGTAAACGGCGCGCACAAAATCGTTTATCGCTCCGTAACAGCTTGTTCCCTTTGAAACAAGATAGCTGTTTTCGGAATAGATTTCGGGAAGATCGCAGCCGAAGCCAAGCTCCCTCGCATTTGTAAACCAGAGCTGTCTTGCCGTGGGACAGTTGTACTGACTGGGCAGCGCCTCGTTGTCAACAAGAAGAGCGGCACTGCTGCGCGCATATATAAAACAGGTATAAAAGCCGCCGCCTGCCGTTATTTTCTGCATATCGCAAAATCCGTTGAAAACAATTTCCCTGTCGGAAAACGCTTTAAGAATACAGATTTCCGGCGGCAGTTCCTCGGAGCAGAAGTTCAGACGGAGTCCGTCGCACGCCGAGTCCGTCTCGCTGACAAGCTCATAGGAGGTTATCATCTCAGGGAAAACAGCGGCTCCGTCCGTGCCGTAAAGTTCAAATCTCATTTCAGCACCACCCTGTCTCCCTCTTTTAAGGCAAAGGGTGATTTGTAATCGTTAAGTTCCATAAGCTTTTCAACATCAACAGCGCTTCGGTAAGCAACGTCAAACATATTTTCACCGTTTTTTACATATGTGAAGCCGAAATCAAAAAAGCTTTTTCTGTGGTTGCAGTTTTCCACAAATTTAAAGCTATAGCTGACGCAGCCTTTTTTTACATCTTCGGTTATCGAAAGATAGCTGAAAAAAGCGTTGAAACAGCTTCCGTCCGGCAAAAAAAGCCATCCGGACTGCGGCTGCTCACGCACGCTTTTAAGCTCTCGGGAAAGCCGCACGGCATTTTCTCCCCAGAAACTTCCCTCGCCGCTTATTACCGAAGCGCGGCGCGAAACGCAGGAAACGGCGCTGTCAGATCCTATAAGCGCATTTTCGCTTATGCTGCTTGAAAGCTCCGTCTTTACCGTTGAGGGATTAACGTCGAATTCGAAATTTTTATATCTCATTTTCGTCATAATCAGTCGCCTCCGATACAACTGTCGTATCTTTTTGAATCCAGGCGCAGATATTCGGAAATTTCTTTCATTTCCTCGTAATTCTTTTCGTTTTCCATTTCCGCCTCCTTAAAATTCTATACTGCCGCTGAACGTAAAAACCGCCCTCATCATATAACATTCCGCCGCGTTGCTGACGGTAATTCCCGAAATTTCCAGCGAAATTATGTTCAGTTCCGCAGTACATCCGCAGATGTGCATCACGATTTCCTCAAGGCGCGCCTTTTCAGAGGAAAAGGGTACATATATATCGGCAAAAACGACGGCTGTGCCTGCCGTTTCATTCTGTCCGAGCGCATATTCCTCAACGTTGATCTCCTTTATACCTGCCGCAACAGTCTCTCTGACGGCAGGCGACGCCTTGATAAGGTCAGGGAGCGCACGGGTCAGCTTTATGCCGTCAAAAAAGTCGTCCGCCCTGAGCCTGTCCAGAAAATCGGAGACGATATTTGCCGCTTTAATCATCGCTGTCCTCCCACACTCTCCTCAGTATTCCCGTATAATAGAGCACCTCGTTTTTAACCCTGACTGTTTCTTTCTTTTTAAAGATATACTTAACGCCGTCCGAATAAAGACAAGCGCTGTCGGAAAGCGTCATAATATTGTGATTGAAAGGACCGGTATATGTGTAATAATCGGCGTTCACTCTGCCGATTTCCGTTCTGACAGACTCAAAATCCGTTTTATAACTTCTCCATTTAGGCTCAAGAACGGCATAAAAGGGCTGTGAACGCCACTCTCCGTCCGCGAGGAACACCTCTCTGCCTGTCCTTTCAAGACCTTTTTTTATTTTATATGCTTTGTTGTCCATTTGCATACCATACCTTCCCGAGCGCAGGGAGCGCCGCCTTATAAGGGCGGATAAAAATATCCGCCCTTGGCACACCCTTTTAAACGCTCATAAATGCAAAGCCGGAGTCCTTAAGAAGCCCGGTACAGCCCGAAAGCGCGGCGTCGAGATATGCTTTCGCGTTTTCAGACGCGGATCTCACTGTCAGAGAAACATCGCCTGCCGAAAAGGACGTTACATCGTCATTTTCCGCCGCGCAGATAACAGCGTACGCCTTTGCGGCGGCAAGCTGCGCCAGACGGGGATCGTTTTCCTGCGCGTCATCGACGGCTGCGTCCGAAACCTCCGCGAGCACGGCGTCAATAATCGGTTTGTACCTGCGTACCGCCTCATCATCAAAGCCGCCAAGCAGTTTAAGGCTTTCGGCAACAAGATTTTCGTCAATCATTTTCTTTTTCCTTTGCCGTTATCAGCTGAATGTAACAACCTTTGCGGCGTCGGTGAAAATGGTTGAAAAACCTGCTGTCGCAGTAATGGCGGCGCGCTCAAGCTGACGGTCTATAAGCTTGTCGTATTCCGTAGTTATTCCGCCTGCCTGCACCTTTTCAAGCGCGGCCGTGTTGTCAAGAGCAACGATTATTCCCTTGCCCAAATCAGGGAATTTAAGGATTTCGGCGCCGAGCGGAGTAATCATTCTGCCTGTGCCATGAAAGTCCTGACCCGCGTTAGAGTCCTTGAATTCCGTTATATTAAGCATATCGGCTATATCATCATGAGAGGCGATAAGCGTCGTGAGCCTATATGGAGAAAGCTCGTTCCATACCTTTACAAGATCCGCGTAGGTTACGGTTTCGCCGCCGCCCTCTACTGTTGCAACATCGGAATCCGTAATCGCCAGAACGGCGTCAGAAAACTGACATCTCGCTATATACGCGCCTATTTGTCTGAGCGTTACGGTAAACAAATCAAGCTTCTGAAACTTAACCGCCTCATAGGAAGCCACAAGCATTCTGCCTCTTTTATACAACTTTGTGAGCTTTTCCTTTGTTCTGACAACCGTTTCCGGGATTTTTGCGCCTTCCACCACAACGGCAAGCTCTTTATCTTCGTTGGTCGGCACGCTTTCAATCGCGCGGTAATCAAGTGAGTCGATGTTCGTGGTGGTCGCAATGATTTTGGGAAGAAGATTTTCTCCGTCAAGCCCCTGCTGAACCGCTCTTGAAATGTATTCGGGAAAGAGCGCCGCGGAATCGGTCGTTTGGAAAAACTTTGAAATGCTGTCTGACGACGGTCCTGAAACCTTGATGTCAAATCTTTTAAGCTGGCGCTGATACGCGTCAAGTCCTTCATATTCCGTGCCTGTGTAGTTTTCCGACGGATCAAGCTCCTCAAGTGAAGCCGTAAAGCCCTTTGCCGATGAATAGAGTCCTTTTTCAAGTCTTATATTATCAAATGCCATAAGCCTTTTCCTCCTGTATTAAAGTATAAAGCCGACGATTCCGTTGTCGCTGTCGACCTTGATTATTCTTACAATATGCTTCGATGTTGTCGAGCTTTTGACCGCGTTCGCGCCGTCGCTTACAAGCGCGCCGAAGCCCTCCGCGGGTTTTGTTCCCGAGTATTTCATCTCAACATAGCCGTCAACAACAACGCCTGCGTATTTACCGTCGGCATAGACAGTGATGCCTATAAAATCCTCATCGGCGAGAGCCTTGCTTACGCTTGAATCGCTGTTTATTTTTACGAGAGTATTCTTATCCTTAAGGATACTCTTAAAGGTCAAAACGTTTTCGCCATAGCCCTTGAATGAAACTGACATAATTTTACCTCCTAAATTTTAAATTCGTTAAAGCCTTCTTCGGTTTTCTTACCCGTTTTTGAAAGCTGCGGAGACGGCATTTTCGCCGCCGCCTGTTTTTTCTCAAAACCATCCCTGAAACTGAGCAGCTCCTTTGCGGTCATCACCCGTGCAACGCCCTCAAAGACCTTTAAATCCATCTGCGGAATTTCACGTGCGCAAAGTGAAACAAGCTGCTTAACAAGACTTTTTTTATATTCCTCGCCCAGTTCCGCAAGTCCTTCTTTTTCCTGAATATACGAGCAGATTTCCCTTGCCTCGCTTTCTGAAAGCGTTATTTCGCCTGTTGCTGAGCTGAGTTTTTTTGTTATCTGTATCATTGACTGACCGCTCCTTTCGGTGTTAAAAGATTTTGTGACTCCCGCCTCCCTCTGGGCAGGAACGGCAACAAAACTCCATTCGTATGCGTCAGCTGCGTCGCCGAGAATACCGTAGCAGAGCCGAGCGCCATACTTGCGGCCCTTTATGTGGGAGCACTGTGCGCTTTTCATATCCTTTTTGCACACGGAACAGACCGAACTGCCCATTGAACAGGACACGGAAACTTCTTTTTTGATACCCGCGTCTATATCTGTTATCAGCGATTTATTATCGTCGTTTCTCACCATATACGCTTTCGCCCTAAGAAGATAGTAATCTTCTCCGTCGGCGGTTTTTCTGCCCGGAATTTTCTCTACCCACGTATCAAAAATGCGCGCCGTTTGATCGGCGGATTTCATTGAATGGTCTCGTATTCCGGTTTTGCCGATAAAAAGTCCAGCAAGTTCGCCGAGCGCCTGAACCGAAAATTTTTCAAAATCCCTGTCTATGTCGTTGCTGCAGAGCGTGAGACTGAAAACATACAGTTCCTCCTCGGCAATATCCTTTCGTGTAAACTGTTTGATTTTTTCAAAATCCTCATGGGAAGGCGAATAGCCCTTTTCTATATATCCGTCTTTCAATAAGTAACCTCCTTTGAGCCGATAATTCCTGTTTTGCCGCTCATTCGGAGCTGCCGAGCAGCCTGTCCGCCTGCGCATTGTAAAGCCGCGCTCTGGCAAGCTCTGTTTCGTCCTGGAGCGTGATATTATCCCACACAACGTTTACCGACTCCGCCGAGCCGCGCGTTTCAAGATATTTTTTTCCTATCTTGATCAGCACCGGCGTCAGTGTTCTTCTGTACGCTTCCAGTTCGCTTGTCAGAATGTCTGCCTGCTGTATGCTCATACGCTCCGTCGTTGACCATGCAAGACCGAAAAGATACGGCGGCAGACCTGTTTTGGCAACAATCTGCTCAAGAAGCTGCCTTACGGGAATTTCACTGCTCAGCACGTTGTTGTCTGCACCGATGACCTTGACGGAAACATCTCCCACAGCAACGAAATCCTTTATTGTGTCGCGGCTGCTCATGGCGTCGCGCCATGCGTTTGCCATCTGCGAGGCGCGCTCTCTCGCGTTGCCGTCGGAGGCCTCACCCTGAGGTTTATAGGTTACGGCATAGCGGATATTTCCGGCGTGCTCCCAATTTTCACCGATTGTGTTATAAATGGTAAGCAGCACATCGCACACAAAGGGCAGACCTCTCAGCAGGCTTGTGCCCAGAATTTTTCCCGGCTCCGGATTGAGAGCGGAAAAAAGTATCAGCTCCTGATGCGGCAGCTTTTCGCTGCCGTTGTAAAATTCAATATTGTAATTGTTTGCCGCTCTTTTTACCTCAAGCGCGTCAAGCTCACCGTTATAGAGCGCGTAAAAGCCGTATGAATCGGCGATGATCTCGCCGACCGCAGAGCCGTAGGTGAGCAGTTCCGAAAGATAAACGGAGAGAAACGAGTGTATTCCCGTCTGATTTCCGCCGACGCTGACGGAGGCGAAAAAGCCGTTCATCTCAGCGTCAAGCGCGGCGTTTCCCGTCTCAAAGCGAAAATCTCCGCAGAGCCTGACGATTTTTGAAATTGCGGCGTCGATTATGGGCACGCTCTCGCGCAGAGCGGCATATATCCGCCTGTTGAAGCTCATCGGCACAAGACTGTTGAAGCGGCTGCGGTTTCTCCCTGAGCTTACGCTTGTCTGTACCGCCGTTTCCTGCGTTTTCTGCTGTGCCCTTTTCGTGTGAAACAAGCCCAGAATCTCACATCCTTTCAACTGCAAAGGAATACATATCGCCGTCGCCGCTGCCGTTCAGGACAGTTGCGACGAAATATCTTATGTCGTCCATTGCATGATCGTTTTCTTTTTTCGGCGCATCTCTTTTTATGCCGTTATCCCAGCGATAAACGGAAAATTCACGGATACAGTCACGGCAGTGGGGATAAATAAAAATTTCGTCGTTTTTCAGCGCCTGACACACGAGATTTATTCCCCTCAGAACATCGTTGTCCGCCCTTACAACTCTGTACTCGCCGTGACGCTTTACCGTTTCGATAAAGCTTGCTGCCGAGGGGTCGATAACGACCGCCTCTATTTTTCTGTCTTTTGCAAGTTTTTTCAGCTCGGAATAATATTCCTCGTCGGTAAGCTGTATCCCTTTGTCTCTGCCGCTGTGATAGAACTCATCTATCCTGTACCAGCCGTCCGCCGCTCTGCCCCACAGACCGAGGGAAAACGGATTGACCGTTCCATAGTCGCAGGACATATAAAACTGCGTAAACTCTTCGTTCTCGCATCTTTTTATGTGGCGTTCGCTGCTGAACATCGGGTAGACAAGTCCGTCTGCCGCCACCCATTTCCCGTCGATGAACCGCTCGTAAAACGCGCCGCTGTAAAGGCTTTTATACCTGTTGATAACAGCGGGGGATAAAGAGGGATTGTCCTCCATTTTGAAATGAAGATAAAGCATATTTTTTGCGTCGTGCTTTTTTATCCATTCGGTGTAAAACCAATGAAAGGGATGCTCAGGGTTGCAGTTGAACCAGAATTTAGCGTTTTCAAGCGAACATCTCGCAAGCGCCTGCTCAACAAAGGAACGCGGCATAAGGGCAACCTCGTCAAGCAGAACGCCGCCGAGCGTCATTCCCTGAATGAGCGACGCCGAGGATTCGTCTCTGCCTCCGAAAAGATAAAAACGGTTCCTGATTCCGCCGCGCTCAAGTTCAAGCAGATTACGGCTGATTTTGTAATCGCACCTGAAGCCGAGCGAAGGCAGAAGCGCCGTCATCGGACTGACAACGTTGCGCTTGATTGACGCGACCGTTTTTCCGCATATGGCAAAGGATGTGCCGCTGAAATTATAAAATGCCCAGCTTATGAACGAAATCGTCATGCAGATCGTTTTCCCCGACCTTATCGCGCCATCGCATATTATACCGTTTCTGTCCTTTACCGGACTTGTATCGCACCACCAGGTAAGCGCGGCAAGCTGCTTTTCGGAAAAGGAAGTGATTTTATTCATCTTCCGCTCCGTCAAAGGCTGTGCCCGCGCGCTTGGCACTTTCCTCAAGCGCTCTGTAAAACGCAAGCGGCTGTGCGGAAACGCCGTTTTCCGAGTCCCTCAGTTTTTCAAGCGCCTTTATCCTGTCGAAAAACTTGATTTCCATTCCGCCGCCCTTCGGCCGCTTGATTTCGCTTATATTGAATAGATTGAATTTCGGCAGTTCATTGATTATTCTGTTTTCGTCCGCGAAAAGAAGAAGCACAGCGTCATGTATTTCTCCGAAAGCAAGGCGCCTTAAGCCGTCGCGTACCTCTTCCTCAACGGTTTTCTTTTTTCGTCCCATATTTCACCGTCCGTTTCATTTTTATGGCGGAAACTTCCCTCCGTTAAAAGTTAAAAAAGCACAAAAAAATAGCAAAAACCCGAATATTTTTCAGGTTTTTGCCTTGAAATTATTCTTTTATTCAGCTTTTCGCTATAGTGCCGAGCCAATCAACCGACTGCCTGAGTCCTTCAACCGTCTTTGTTTCGAGAACAACGCGGCAGTTGTGCTTATCGGCAAGGGACAGATATTTTTTCAGGTCAAGCTCTCCTGTTCCGAGCGCAAGATGATTTTTCCCGCCGAGCGCATCGTGCATATGAAGATGACGGAGTCTCTCCGATCGCGCCAAAATAATCCGTTCGTCAGTGCCGCCTATTCCGTGATTATGCCCAATATCGAACGTAAGACCGAAAACCGAACTTTTCAGCAGCAAATCCACTGCTTCCGTCTGAAAATCCGTAAAACCGTCGGTGTTTTCCACGCAGATTTTTATATCCGCGCCGCCGACCGCGCTTTCGCATTCATCACGGAAAGTCTCAATGCTTCGGAGATACTGCTCCTTATATTCGTCAAAAAGGAAAACCTTTCTGTCAGGGAGGGTGAAATACACTCCGCGCGGCAGGTGCATATTCAGCACGGGAGCACCAAGCTTCTTTGCGGTTTTTACGGTTTCCTTCACCGTCCTGCGGTAAGCCGCGGCAACGTAGGGGTTGAAATCACTGACATTCAGATTCTCGTCAAGATGAATCGTGTAGTAAATACCGCGTTCCTTCGCCGTGTGTTTGAAATGCTCAATGTCTATCTTCCCGAGCTGATACTGCGGAAGATTCATATTTAATTCAACAAAGCTCAGTCCGAGCCTGCCGCAAAGCGCCGCGCATTCATCGAGCGTTTTTGTCTCGATCAGCGTAGGCATACCGAAATCAATCATAATGCTTCACCTGTTAAAATGATCCGAAATCAGCCGAGTGCCTTCGTTTTGATTTCCTCGTCGATGTTTGAAAGGAATGCCTCAACGCTCATTGCTCCCTGTTCGCCGTCTTTTCTCGAACGCACCGAAACGACTCCCGACTCAACATCCTTGTCGCCTGCAATCAGCATATACGGTACCTTTTCCAGCTGCGCCGCGCGGATTTTGAAGCCGATTTTCTCGCTTCTGTCGTCAAGCTCGCAGCGAATACCGCGCTCCTCAAGGCGGTTTTTAACTTCCCTGAGGTAATCAAGATGTCTGTCGGCAATCGGCAGCAGCTTAACCTGAACGGGCGCGAGCCAAGTCGGAAACGCTCCTGCGTACTTTTCAATAAGCAGAGCAAGCGTTCTCTCATAACATCCGATAGACGTTCTGTGAATGATATAGGGATTTTTCTTTGACCCGTCGCGGTCTGTATATTCCATACCGAATTTTTCCGCAAGCATCTGGTCAATCTGAATCGTTATGAGCGTATCCTCTTTGCCGAACACATTCTTAATCTGAATATCCAGCTTAGGTCCGTAGAACGCTGCCTCGCCGATACCGATTTTATAATCAAGTCCCAAATCATCGAGGATTTTCTGCATCACGCTCTGCGCCTCGTTCCACTGTTCTTCTGTTCCTATATACTTTTCCCTGTCGTTAGGATCCCACTGGCTGAACCGGAACGAAACGTCTTCGTAAAGACCGATAGTTTTAAGCATATATTCGCAGAGCTCTAAACAGCCTCTGAATTCATCTTCAAGCTGTTCGGGAGTACACATCAGATGACCCTCCGAAATCGTGAACTGACGAACGCGGATAAGCCCGTGCATTTCGCCTGACGCCTCATTTCTGAACAGCGTTGAGGTCTCATCATAGCGCAGCGGCAGATCCCTGTAAGAACGCGGCTTGTTGAGATAAGCCTGATACTGGAACGGGCAGGTCATCGGGCGCAGCGCGAAAACCTCTTTATCCTTTTCCTCGTCGCCGAGTACGAACATACCCTCCTTGTAATGATCCCAGTGACCTGAAATCTTATAGAGATCGGATTTTGCCATAAGAGGCGTTTTTGTAAGCTGCCAGCCGCGCTTTGCCTCCTCATCTTCCACCCATCTTTGAAGGATCTGAATAATTTTTGTTCCTTTCGGCAGCAGAATCGGAAGTCCCTGCCCGATATAATCAACCGTTGTGAAAAGCTCAAGCTCACGCCCGAGTTTGTTGTGATCTCTTTTCTTTGCCTCCTCAAGCATTTGCAGATGCTCCTCAAGCATAGACGCCTTGGGGAACGCCGTGCCGTAAACACGGCAAAGCATTTTATTTTTGGCGTCGCCGCGCCAGTAAGCGCCTGTTGTTTGCGTGAGTTTAAATGCCTTTACGGGCTTAACGTTCATAAGATGAGGGCCGGCGCACAGCTCCGTAAATTCGCCCTGTCTGTAAAAGCTTATCGGTTCGCCTTTTTCCGTGTGCTCGTGAATCAGCTCGACCTTGTACGGTTCGCCCTTTTCCTCCATAAGCGCAATTGCGTCTGATGGTGAAAGCTCAAATTTTTCGATTTCAAGCCCCTCTTTAACGATTTTTTTCATTTCTGCCTCGATTTTTTCAAGATCCTCGGGCGTAAACGGCTCGTCAACGTCAAAATCGTAATAAAAGCCCCCGTCAACGGATGGACCTATCGTGAGCTTCACCTCGGGATAAAGCCTTTTAACAGCCTGTGCCATAATGTGCGACGCCGTATGATTGAACGTGCGCCTGCCGTCCTCATCGTCAAAGGTCACGATTTCAAGCGCGCAGTCGGTGCTGACTTCTGTTCTCAGATCCTTTACCTCGCCGTTGATTCTGCAGCAGCAGGCGTTTCTGAACAGACCTGCAGAGATATTTTCCGCGATTTCGGCGGCGGTGAGGGCATTTACATATTCCTTAACTGTTCCGTCTTTAAGTGTGATTTTCATAAACTTACCTCCAAAATAAAAAATAAAGCACCCCGAAAAATCAGGGTGCATGGTACACGGTTCCACCTGAATTGCGCGAACGCGCCGCTCAAGGCCTTTAACGCAGGCAAAACGGCTGTGGTTGGCAGCTCTCGGGAATGGTGGCTTGCGTGTCCTTATGCGCCCTTTCAGCAGGCAGGCGCTCTCTGAAATAAGGACTGTGCGCAGTCTTGTTTCCGTCAACGATTTCATTCAGCTTGTTATTATTATATCATTTTTTTGCGGTCTGTCAATCGGAAATACGATAAAATCCGCCTTTCTTTCTTTTAATAAGAAACATATAAAAACTTGACAGATACAACATATAGGTGTATTATATGTGAGAAGTTCTGCATATCGACTTACACCCGATAAGATTACACGATAAAAGAATTTCACTTTGATTTACATTTGAACTGTACCTTTTCTGATGATTATTAACGAAACGGCGCGCCGCCCAGTAACGGCAGACGTGCTTAAATTTTAAACAGAAGGAGGTGCTATTGATTATGGTAACAATTACAGTGGCAGTTATTATTGCTGTTGTCTGCGCGGCAGTGTTCTGCACAGTGGGCTTTATCACAGGCTCCTATGTCAGAATGAAAACAGGAGAAAAAGAAATAGGCTCTGCAACGCAGGAAGCAACAAAAATTATCAACAACGCATTATCCGAGGCTGAAACTGTCAAAAAAACAAGCCTTATCGAGGCAAAGGATGAAATCCACAAGCTTCGCTCCGACGCGGACAAGGAAATACGAGAAAGACGCTCGGAGGTTCAGAAGCAGGAAAACCGCCTCAACCAGAGAGAGGAACACCTTGATAAAAAGGCGGATACCCTTGAGGCAAAGAATGAAAGTCTGAATGAAAAGCTTAAAGAAGTTGAAGAAAGTTTACGCGAAATCGATAGCATCAAGAAAAGCCAGTTTGATATGTTGGAACGCATTTCGGGACTCTCGCAGGAGCAGGCAAAGGCTCAGCTTATGAGCGCTCTTGAGGACGAGCTTGACACCGAAAAAAGCAAAAGAATCCTTGAGCACGAGCAGATGATTCGGGATCAGAGCGAAGTGCTTGCAAGGGAGATTATCGGCACTGCCATTCAGCGCTGCGCCGCCGATCACACCGCCGAAACAACCGTTTCCGTCGTATCTCTTCCGAATGACGAGATGAAAGGCAGAATCATAGGCAGAGAGGGTAGAAACATCCGCTCTCTCGAAACAATTACGGGCGTTGAGCTTATCATTGACGACACGCCCGAGGCAATCACAATCAGTTCATTTGATCCTGTACGGCGCGAAATCGCCAGACTTACTCTGGAGCGTCTTATTCAGGACGGACGTATCCATCCCACCCGTATTGAGGAGATGTTTGAAAAATCAACACGTGAGGTAAACGCCATAATCAAGCAGGAGGGAGAAAAGGCAGTGCTTTCGGCAAACTGCGGCTCCATTCATCCTGAGCTTGTAAGGCTTCTCGGAAAGCTCAAATACCGCACTTCTTACGGTCAGAGCGTGCTCAAGCACAGCCTTGAAGTAAGCTATATCGCGGGACTTATGGCCGCCGAAATCGGTGCGGACGAAAAGCTTGCGCGCCGCGCGGGACTTCTTCACGATATAGGAAAGGCGCTCGACCACGAAATGGAAGGCTCGCATATTGCTCTCGGCGTTGAGTACGCGCGCAAATACAAGGAAAACGAGCAGGTTATCCATGCTATTGCCGCGCACCACGGCGAAATAGAGTGCAAGACAGTCGTTGCCTGCCTTGTTCAGGCGGCGGACGCAGTTTCCGCGTCGCGTCCCGGCGCGAGACGTGAAAATATCGAGAGCTACATAAAGAGACTCCAGCAGCTTGAGGAGATTTCAACAAGCTTTGACGGCGTTGAAAGAGCATACGCAATCCAGGCAGGCAGAGAGGTTCGTGTTATGGTCAAGCCCGATGCGGTCAGCGACGAAAAGATGCCGCTTATCGCGCGCGAAATCGCGAAGAAAATTGAATCCGATATGGAATATCCCGGTCAGATAAAAGTCAATATCATCCGCGAATCCCGCGCATACGACATTGCAAAATAACGCATAATTATTATTGAGGCTGCTCTGCTGAGCAGCCTCAGACTGCAAATGAAGACAACGTTATGAAATGTCTTTGAATTTCCGTTCAATTATGTTGCCGTTGATTATGAATTTTAACGAACACAGCACCGTAAAATCTGCAAATTTCGCATTGTATTTGTATAGTTTTACCAAGGATACGGAAGATTTTTCTCCGTATCCCTGTTTTTTCATATAACACCACTGTTGAATTCTTTATAATTGTATGGTATTATTTATATAATGCTTTGTTATTATTAGAGACTGCTATTGAGGCTTTACACAAACAGACGGAGGTAAAAAATTTTGGACAGAGAAAGAGAAATAGATATAGATTTCGGCAGAATATTCTTTATGATGCGCAGAAGAGTGGTTTATATAGTTCTCGCAACGGTTATCCTTGCGGTTTTATCCGGCTGTATAACACAATTTCTGATTGATCCTAAATATTCCGCAAGCTGCACGATGTACGTTTACAGCAACACCGACCGTGTGAGCACCGATTCTTCAATCGGCTCAAGCGAGCTTGCCGCGTCGCAGCAGCTTGTTAAGACGTATATTTTCGTGCTTGAAAGCGACCAGGTGCTCCAAAAGGTTATTGAAGAGCTTGACCTTGACATGACAACCGAGTCACTCAGGAATCTTATTTCCTGCGCGCAGGTTGAGGAAACCGAGATCTTCAGCGTTACCGTTACGAGCAAAAATGCCGTTCTTTCCGCAAATATCGCAAACGCGATAGCGCAGGTTGTTCCCGAAGAAATCGTGCGTGTTGTAAAAGCAGGCGGCGTTGAGGTTATCGACTATGCCAAGGTGCCCGGCGAGCCGTCGTCTCCGAGTCTTAAAAAGAATATCACCATCGGCGCGATGATCGGGTTTGTTTTCTCGTTTGCAGGCTTCTTTATCTATGAAATGTTCGACACCACGATTACAAGCGAAAAGGATATTGAGCGCGACTTTGAAATTCCGCTGCTCGGAACTATACCGCGGCTTTTGCCTCACTCCGAAAAAGAATTCGCAAATCCGAAGGAAAACGCAAATGGGGGTAACAGAAGATGAAGCTTTTTAAGAAAAACGATAAAAACGCTCAGAAAAAACGCGGTTTCACAAGAGAAGACAGCAAAAAAATGCTCGGCCCCGAATCTCCCTTCGTTGTAAAAGAGGCGTATTCCTCTATCAGAACAAACCTGTTGTTCACGCAGCACGGCGAAAAATGTCCCGTTTTTGTTGTAACAAGTCCAACCGCCAACAACGGCAAGTCGATAAACAGTATAAATCTTGCCATTTCATTTGCTCAAATGGGCAAGAACACGCTTCTTATAGACAGCGATATGAGAAACCCTACCATTCACAGAATGTTCTCCATTCCCGTTAAAAACGGTCTTTCGGAAATTCTTGCCGGACTGACGGACAATATTACCGTTTCAAAAACCGAAATAGAAAATCTTTCGGTGCTTACCTCCGGAAAAATCCCTCCGAATCCCGCGGAGCTTCTCTCCTCTCCGAGAATGGATAAGCTGCTTGAATTCGTCAAAGAGCATTACGACTGCGTGTTTATCGACACACCGCCCGTAAACCTTGTTACCGATGCAACTGTTTTCGCGCGCAGGTCAACGGGATACATTCTTATCGTCAAGGCAAACATAAACGACACGTCAGACCTCAAAACCGCCGTTACAAATCTTGAACACGTTGAGGGGAATGTGCTCGGAGTGATTCTCAACGACATTTCCTCCAGCCGTCACAAATATTATTCCTATTACAGAAAATACGATTACAAATATAAGTACAGCTATGGCTATGGCTACGGCTACGGCTACAAATAATACAGAAGTGATTTACTATGACCAAACGCATCAGAATTCAGCTTGTGTTTGAATATTTTGTTGATCTCGCGGCAATGCTCGCCGCCAACTTCATCGCGGTGATCCTATGCGATGTTATCAACAAAATTCCTCCGCTTGCACCGGATACGTTTATACGCTATATTCTTCTTGCGGTTATATCGAACCTCATTGTTTTTATCGGCTTTGCTTCCTCGCTCAACCTTTCTCTGCGAAGCAGGGAGGCTGAGACGCTTTCCGTTCTGAGAAACTGCCTGCTCGGATATATGGTGTTTGCGGTGCTGCTTGTTCTCACCAAAAACGAACTGCTGAATTCAAGGTATCAGTACCTTATCTCTCTGTTTCTTTATATCGTCTGCTCGGCTGTGGGAAGATATATTCTGAAAAGAATCCTGATCTATAGATTTTCCAGAACAAAAATGGCAACGCTCACGGGAATTGTCACCGTAGGCGAAAGAGCGGAGGATTTTATAGAAAAACTTCAGACCGATTGGGTAAGAAGAATTGAAGGTCTCGCCCTGCTTGACGCTGTTGAGGAAAACGGCGTTTACAAATATCAGCACAGCACAAAAACCGTTGACGAAAACGGAAAGGTTCATGTCGCGTACGAAAACGAGCTTGAAACGGTACGAGAGGTTGCCGGAGTTCCCGTCGTTGCCAATCACAGCAATTTTATGGACTGGATTCGATCCTCCTCGCTGGACGAGGTTTTTCTGAACATTCCTTTCGGTGTGGGGCCGACGACCGATGAATATATCGAAGAACTGAGAAGTATGGGAATCACGGTTCACGTCAATATTTCAATGCTTGAAAAAGAGGCTGAAAACAACGCTTTCGGAAACATAAGCTGCGGCATTACGGCAGGTTTTCCGATGATGACCTTTGCCGCCGCCGACCACAGCCCGACTATGCTTCTGCTGAAAAGAACGTTTGATTTTTTTGCGGCGCTGCTCGGAACAATCATCACGTTTCCGATCATACTTCTTGTCGCAATCCCTTTGCGCATCGAATCAAAAGGTCCTGTCATTTTCAAGCAGCCGCGCATAGGAAAAAACGGCAGGGTTTTCAATATCTACAAGCTCCGCTCAATGTATGTTGACGCGGAAGTAAAGAAGAAAGCCCTGATGCGCGACAACAAGATGAACGGGCTTATGTTCAAAATGGACGACGACCCGAGAATCACCAAGGTCGGCAGATTTATAAGAAAAACAAGCATTGACGAGCTTCCGCAGTTCTGGAACGTGCTTAAAGGCGATATGAGCCTTGTTGGTACGCGTCCGCCGACTGTGGACGAATTTGTGCAGTATGAAAGCCACCACAAAAGGCGTCTTTCCATGAGTCCGGGAATAACGGGAATGTGGCAGGTAAGCGGCAGATCCGATATTCAGGATTTTGAAGAAGTGGTCAGGCTCGACTGCAAATACATAGACAACTGGTCCATATGGCTTGATTTTAAAATACTTTTAAAAACGGTCAAGGTCGTTCTTACCGGCAAAGGCGCCGAATAACAGACCTCTGCCGCGCAGACTTCCATACGAAAACCTGTTAAGGGTGTGCTTTTCAAATGAAAATCGCAATGATCGGTCACAAGAGAATCCCCTCTCGGGAGGGCGGAATAGAAATCGTTGTCGGCGAGCTGTCCAAAAGGATGGCGTCGGCAGGAAACAGCGTGACCGCCTACAACCGCAGCGGCGCTCACGTTTCGGGAAGCCGTTTTTCAGACGGGAAAAAACTTAAAGAATACTGCGGAGTAAAGCTCGTAACCGTTCCGACTCCGAAAAGCAGCAGCCTGAATGCGGTTGTCTACAGTGCGTTCGCCGCGCTCAGAGCCGTTTTCGGCAGATATGATGTTATACATTTTCACGCTGAGGGTCCTGCGGCGATGTGCTTTTTGCCGCGCCTTTTTAAAATACGCACGGTCGTAACCATTCACGGTCTTGACTGGGCAAGAGCAAAATGGGGCGGCTTTGCGACAAAATTCTTGCTTTTTGGCGAAAGAACTGCTGTAAAATACGCAGATGAAATAATCGTTTTGTCCAAATCGGTTCAAAAATATTTTATTGACACATACGGCAGAGAAACCACCTTTATTCCCAACGGTGTAATGCGTCCCGAAATCAGGCAGGCGTGTGTCATAAAAGAAAAATACGGTCTTGAAAAGGACGGATATATCCTCTATCTCGGCAGGATTGTGCCCGAAAAGGGCGTCCACTGTCTTATAGACGCTTACAAAGAGCTTGGGTGCGCTCTGCCTCTCGTTATAGCAGGAGGCTCAAGCCACACCGAAGAATATATGCGTTTTTTGAAAAGATCGGCAGAAGGCTGTGAAAACATAATTTTCACCGATTTTGTTCAGGGCAGGACGTTGGAGGAGCTTTATTCAAACGCTTTGATATACGTTCTGCCGAGCGAGCTTGAGGGGATGCCGATAAGTCTTCTTGAGGCAATGAGCTACGGCTGCTGCTGCCTTACTTCAGACATACCGGAATGCACGGAGGTCTGCGGCGGCAAAGCGCTTTCCTTTAAAAAAGGGAACGCACAGGATTTAAAAAGCAGGCTCAGTCTGCTGCTCGGAGACAGAAAACTTATTGAAAAATACAAGTCGGAAGCGGCGGAATATGTTGTTTCAAAATACAACTGGGATGAAATAACGGCACAGACGCTTGCGCTTTACGGTGATACGAAATGAGCAGAGAAAGAATCGTATGGATAGACAATGTCAAGGTTATCGCGATTGCGCTTGTTGTGCTCGGGCATTTTTTCCAGAGTATGACTGCCTCGGGCATTATCGGCAGCGGCACGGCGTTTTCCTTTTTTGAGACTTTCATTTATTATTTTCACGTTCCGCTGCTTTTTATCTGCTCGGGATTTCTGTATCAGAAATATTCGCAGGTGCGCTCAATTTCACAGTGGGGGCGCAATGTGCTTAAGAAGTTTATCGCCTTTTCCGTCCCTTACTTTGTATTCAATATTATTTCATATATTTTTAAAACGGCTTTTTCCGATTATGTAAACAATCAGACCGAAAGCCTTTTCCGCAATCTTTTTACAGCGCCTTTGCCTCCTTTCTGGTTTCTAATGACGCTGTTCCTGATTTTCGTAATCACCCCTACTTTTACAAGCAAAAAACCTCTTTACGCGGTGCTTGCCGTTTCTTTCGCCGTTTACATATTCTGCAGCGTTCAGCACTTTGCTGACTTTCCGGAAACGGTTTCCTCCGTTATGCTCTATGAATTCTGGTTCGTTCTCGGAGTAACGCTTGCCTTTTTAGATTTCAAAAAGCTGTTTTCCTACGGTTCGTCGGCGCTGTTTGCAGTGTCTTTCGCACTTGCTCTGCTCGGCAATCGTTTACCCATTCCGGAATGGATACTCAGGTTTGTCTGCGGATTTTCCGCCTGCTTCGGAATAATCGGCGTTGTCGGAAAAATATACGCCGGAAGAAAGCAGACGCCGTTTATGGGCTTTGCCGCCAAATACATGATGCCCGTCTTTCTTATGCACACGATATTTGCGGCAGGGATGAGAACGCTCCTTTTTGTAATCGGCATAACCAATCCGGTGCTTCACATAATTGCGGGAATAGCGGCGTCCTTTGCCCTGCCTGTCCTTGCGGAGATGGTAATGGACAGGATTCATCTTGATTTTCTCGTTTATCCGTTACGATATATAAAACCAAAGCAGAAAAGAGCGCTACAATGAAAATACTGATGGTCAATAAATTCCTCTATCCGAACGGCGGCTCCGAAACTTATATCTTCAGGCTCGGAGAGCATTTGCAGTCGCTCGGGCACGAAGTTCAGTATTTCGGGATGGAACACCCCGACAGGATTGTCGGCAACCGTGAGGAGCTGTATACGGAAAATATGGATTTTCACGGGGGCAATCGCCTTTCAAAGCTCACGTATCCGTTCAAAACGATTTATTCTTCGGATGCAAAAAGAAAAATGCTTGCCGTTCTGGAGGCTTTCCGTCCCGATGTTGTCCATTTGAACAACTTTAACTATCAGCTTACGCCGAGCATTATATACGCCGTAAAAAAATACGAAAAAAAGGCGCGTAAAACCATAAAGCTTGTCTACACGGCGCATGATTACCAGCTCGTCTGCCCGAATCATATGATGTATGACACGTCGGGCAATCTATGCGAAAAATGTGCCGAGGGCAGCCATACCGCCTGCATAAAGGGCAGATGTATCCACGGCAGTTTTGCAAAAAGCGCCGTCGGCGCCGCCGAGGCAGCGCTTTATTCCGCTCTCGGAACATACAAACACATAGACGCCGTTATATGCTGCAGCGAATTTATGAAGTCAAGACTGGACAAAAACGATATTTTCTCAGGAAAAACGGTCACACTGCGCAATTTTATAGATAAGCCCGAAAAAAAAGATGTCCGAAAAGAGAATTATGTTCTCTACTTCGGGCGTTACAACCGTGAAAAAGGGATTGAAACAATCGCCGGAGCAAAAGGAATTGATTTTGTATGCGCCGGCGCAGGTCCTATGGAGGACTATGTGAACAGCCTGCCGAATGTAAAAAATCTCGGCTTCAAAACGGGAGAGGAGCTTGAAATGCTGATACGGCGCGCAAAGTGTACCGTTTATCCGAGCATATGGTATGAAAACTGCCCGTTTTCCGTTATGGAGAGCATTGTGTACGGCACGCCCGTTGTCGGCGCGGATATTGGCGGAATTCCCGAGCTTATCCGTGACGGTGAAACGGGACTCCTCTTTGAAAGCGGAAACACGCAGGCGTTTGAGAATGCCGTAAACAGGATCATTAAAGACGATAAAAAAGCAATGCAAATGGCACAGAACTGCCTTAATACTGAATTTGACAATGTGAACCGTTATTGCGAAAGGCTTTTAAAAATATATGCAGAATAATACAACAGATATTTCAAAGACATACTATAAGGAAATCAATATCGCGCGTGCAATAGCAATGATTTTTGTTGTGCTGGGTCATTCGTTTCCCGACGCCGCACCGCCACTTTCAATGATAAACACCGTATGCTACAGCTTTCATATGGGGCTTTTTGTCATCTTGTCCGGCTTCGTCTCCGCAAGAAGGCTTCTCAGCAGAAATTACAAAATCGGTGAGCAACTTAAAAGCAAATTTTTGCGGCTGATGATTCCGTATTTTTCCTTTTCGGTTATCTCTCTTATCCCTAAGCTGTTTATGGAAAAATACACGAACAATCCGTTTGCGCTGAAGGATTTTTATAAAATCTTTATCGGTATAAATCCGAACGGAGGTCTATGGTATCTCTGGACTCTGTTTGTTATCAGCGTTATTTTTATTTTACTCGGTAAAATAAAATACAATTACATACTATTTTTAGTTTTCTCCGCAGGCGCACATATACTGAATATGTTTGTCCCTTCAACGTTTCTATCAACTGTTTTAAAATACGCGGTATTTTATGCAATAGGTATAATCGTTTATAAGTATTACGGATTTTTTAAAAAGTATGTTTTCAGCATTTATTCCGCTTTGGCGGCAATGTGCGTTTTCATTGTTCTTCATATTATCGGTTATTCGATAAACATCTATATTTTTACCTGTATCTCAGCAAGCATATTTATTATTTTTGCGGCGAACTGTATTTCACAGAACGAAAAACCGAGACGTCTTTATTTGGTGCTTAACGAATTTGGATTATACAGCTATGACATTTATCTCGTAAGCTATTTTGTTCAGGTTCCGTTAAGAGTGGTATTCAAATCCATGTTCCCGATTCCCGTTAATATATTGTATGCCGCAATGTTTGTGCTGGGTCTTATCGTTCCTTATTTTGCAAGCAAATATATACTCAGAAAAATTCCCGTTGTAAATTTCTTATTCCTCGGAAACAAAGGAAAGGTTAATAAATGTCAAAAAAATTAAATGGAACTGTTATCGTTACTTACCGCTGCAACGCGCGCTGCACGATGTGCAGCAGATACAAACGCCCCTCCTCGCCGGATGAGGAAATCGGCATTGAAACAATAAAAAAGCTGCCGGAGATGTATTTTACAAACATCACAGGCGGCGAGCCGTTCATAAGAACGGATTTAAAGGATATTGTCCGCGAGCTTTACAAAAAGAGCGACCGCATCGTTATATCCACAAACGGTTTTTTTACGGACAGAATTCTTGATTTGTGCAAAGCGTTTCCAAAAATCGGGATTCGCGTCTCAATAGAAGGACTTGAAGAGACGAACAACGCCATCCGCGGTCTTGAAAACGGCTTTAACCGCGGTCTTGAAACGCTCAGAAAACTCGTTGAGATGAAGCATCCCGACGTTGGCTTCGGTATGACCGTTCAAGACGCAAACGCAGCGGATCTCGTTCCTTTATATAAACTGTCGGACGAAATGAATATGGAATTTGCCACCGCGTCGCTTCACAATTCCTTTTACTTTGTTGAATCAAAAAACATCATAAAGGACAGAGCGGCGGTCGCGGCGAATTTTGAAAATCTCATCAACGAGCTGCTCAGGAGCAACAACCCCAAAAAATGGTTCAGAGCGTATTTCAATCACGGTCTTATAAATTATATTTACGGTCAGAAAAGGCTTTTGCCCTGCGATATGGCGTTTGACACGTTTTTTATAGACCCCTACGGCGACGTTATGCCTTGCAACGGCACAAAAGAAAAGCTCGTTATGGGAAATTTGAATTCCCAAACGTGGGAGGAACTGTGGAACAGCGAACAGGCGGAAAAGGTGCGCGCCGAGGTCAGGCACTGCGGCCGAAACTGCTGGATGATCGGCTCGGTTTCACCCGCGATGCACAAATATATCCATGTTCCCGCGGCGTGGGTAATCAAGCATAAATTCCTGCGTTTTTTCAAAGATAAAAAGTACAGTATGTACGAGCTGCCGATCGTGCGCGCCCTTGAAAACGGAAAGGTGACAAAGGAGGAGCTTGACGCGCTTTCGACCTGCGAGGCAGACTGCGCCGCAAGCGACGGACTTTCCGAAAAATCCAAGGCGGCGCTGACGGATAAAACGGGCGAACAGCTTGTGGCGGAGGACATCGCGGAACAGATGAAATAATTTCGTCTGTATTTAAACAATGGAAAGACAACCCAACGGAGCGTTATAAATGAGAAGGCTTGAGCTTGCTGAAATTCAGCGGACAGAATTTGAAATCATGTCCGCCGTAATTGATTTTTTTGACAAAAACGCCATTAGGTATTTTACAAGCGGCGGAACAACGCTTGGTTCTGTCCGCCATCAGGGCTTTATCCCGTGGGACGATGACATAGACCTTTTTCTGCCCCGAAAAGATTATGACCGTATGCTTGAACTGACCGACGGAATCCTGCTTGACGGATACATTACCTTTAAAAAACCGGGAGACAGGGATTATATCTATCCGTTTGCCAAGGCGTGCAGCGAAAAAACGCTCGTTTACGAACAGAATGTTTCCGACAAAAAATACGCGCTGGGCGTGTTTATTGACCTATTCCCTCTCGATAATTTTTATAACAATACGGCTTTCAATTATCTTTTATACGTAAGGTCAAAGCTGCTTGAGAGTATGCTTGAGACTTCAACAAATCAGGTTAATTTAAGTCGTGAAGATTCCTTTAAATACCACGCAAAAAATTTTCTCCGCGCACTGCAAAGACCTATCGCAAAAAAGCTTTCACCGGAATACATAACAAAGAGAATCGATTCAATCGGAAGAAAGACACAGAAAATAAACAGCAAATATGTGGGAAACATTGTGTGGGGCTTTCACCTGATGTATTTTGAAAAAAGGCTGTTTGAAGCGCCTGTCAAAGGCTTTTTCGAGGGAAAAGAGGTAAACAATCCTGTCTGCTGGAATGAATATCTTACGAAGATGTACGGTGATTATATGACGCTTCCTCCCGTGGAAAAGCGTGCGTCCCACTGTATGGAGGCGTATTATATAAACGAATGAACCGCACCGTTTCGGCGTGTTTTAAATAAAAAGACCCACAAGGCAGACTGCGCCGCAAGCGGCGGGTCTTCCGGAAAATCAAAGGCGGCGCGGACGGATAAAACGGGCGAACAGCTTGCGGCGGCTGTTATTTCTTAACCGAAGGTGGTACTCATATGAACATCGTACATCTCCAACTCTCAGGAGAAATAGGCGGAATTTCCGTTTTAACAAAGGAAATTGCAAAAATTTCAGAACACAACAATATTTTTTATTTCGTTTTTGAAAGAGGCTGCATTTCAGATGAAATCGCAAAGGACAACACTGTTCATATTCAGAACGGACGACATTTTGATTTTATAGGCGAAGCCGTTAAATTCACGGAATTCTGCAAAAAGCACAACGCAGATGTGATGATCTCCCATTCGGGTGCGCCGATCGTCCGCTTCCTCTGCACGTTTGCGAAAAAGGCGCTCGGAAAAAAGGTAAAATTTATCCTTTACTGGCATTCAAACGGCTATGATTTCTTTTACAAAAAAAACAAAATCAAAAACATCATTCAAAAATATATTGAAAAAACAGCTTTCAAAACAGCCGATTCGGCGGTTGCCATCTCCTGCACCGTACGCGACAGCTTTGCCGACCTGTGCGGCTTTGATAAAAACAAAATCACCGTTATCTATAACGGAATTGATTTAGATAAATTTTCATTTTCCCCTCGAAAAGAGCACGATGTGTTTAACATAATATATGTCGGCAGGCTTTTCCCGAAAAAGGGCGTTCATCTGCTGATAAAGGCAATGTCTTTTTTGTCTGATGCGTACAAAGTCCATCTTGATATAGTCGGCAGCAGCGTGTCTCCCAGAGGCAATATTACAGATGAAAACAGCGATGAATACGGAAAAAGGCTTAAAGAGCTTGTTGAAAAATACAGGCTTGAAAATAAAATATCCCTCTGCGGCGCGCAGACAAATGTTGAAGAATGGCTTGCGAAAAGCAGTCTTTTCGTTCATCCTGCGATTTTGCAGGAGGGCTTCGGCATAACGCTTGCCGAGGCAATGGCGTGCGGCGTTCCCTGCCTTGCCTTTGATAAAGGCGCAATGCGCGAAATAATTGAAAACGGCAAAAACGGATTCATTGCCGAGGACGCGACGGCGGAATGCCTTGCTCAGTACATAAAAAAGCTCTATGAAATCTGGGACGGTGATTTCGGGAAGTATATGAAAATGTGTGCCGCCGCGCGTGAAACAGCCGTTAAATTCAGCATTGAAGAAACAAAAAATCAGCTTGAAAGCTTATACAATTAAGGTTTTGCGGTATGCTTGGAATCGCTATTATTAATTACAGACAATATGAAAAAACGATAGACTGCATCCATTCTGTTTTTGAAACGGTGCGGGATATTAAATATAAAATCTATCTGCTCGACAACTGCTCAGGCGACGGCTCATTTGATTTTCTCAGCCGCCAATACAGGGATAATCCCCTTGTGGACTGCTTTGAGTCCGAAAAAAACCTCGGCTACGCAAAGGGCAATAACCTCTGCATTGAAAAGGCGCTCGCCGACAACTGCGATTATATCCTTATTTCAAACAATGATATACGATTTGACAGGGACGCAATAAATATTCTTTACAATGATATTACGAAGCTCGATTATCTTCTGATAGGGCCTTCTCTCCGAAAGCCGTCGGGCGCTCACCAGATGAACATAAAGCTTTCCGCCCCCTCGTTCAAAAAATATATGATGAGCGAAACATATCTCCGCAATTTCGACAAAAAGAACAAATACAACAGCCGTACCCTGCCTTCTGAATTCACGGACGTTTACTGGGTTTCGGGCGCTGTTTTTATTGCCGATATTAAATTATTTGAAAAAATCGGCTTTTTCGACCCTTCAACCTTTCTCTATTTTGAGGAATACATCATTTCCGAAAAAGCGCAAAAGGCAGGACTGAAGCTCGGCTTTGAGCCTGCTGCCCGCGCGCTTCACTATCACGGCGCTTCTATGGGCGGAAACGCCAATTATATCACGAGATTTGAAAATTTCAGATCCGAGATCTACTTTTTCAAAAACTATCTTTACGCGCCGAAAGCAAGACTCAGAAAAATACGCTTCATAAGGTGTCTTGAAGTGCTTTTCACCTTTACAAAGGAGCATAAAATCAAGGACGCCTTCAGATTTATAAAAAACACAAAAAAGGTTTTAAAGGAAAAATAAATGAAAATAAAGTACAATCCGAGTCCGATTTACAATTTAATACTCGCCGCTGTATTTGTCTATACGGAAATGCTCAACATTATAGCTGTTCCCGTTCTGAGAAGCAATATGTTTCAGAACGCTGTAGTATTTATTATTGCACTCGGACTTTTTTTTAATATAATGGTAAACCGGCCGCTGAGAATGAAAACAGCGGTGTATTCCCGTTTTTTTTACATAACGGTTCTTTATCTCGCCGTATTCACCGTTATTCACTGCATCTATTCCTACGCGGTTTATGATGAAGGTCTGCGCGATTTGTTTGCAACAGTGCGGCAGGTTGTCAATCTCCTCTATTTTCTGCCAATCATCTATGTATTACATTCCTGCGGCGGTTACGACAGACTTATGAAGGACATTACCGTAATGACCTTTGTGTTGCTGGTGTTCAAAACGCTGCGCGCCCTTATTTATAACTTTACGGGACGCACTGTAATGTACTATATGGATTACACCACCAGGCACGACAGAATGCGAATGGCCCTCGGCGCGTTCGGAGGAATTGTTTTCATTTTCTGCGTTTACAAGCTTCTTGAGATTTCCAAAAAAACAAGGGAATATTATTTTTATCTCGCAATGATTGTTGCCATCATATTCTACAATATATATATCAATATGACGAGAATGTATATAATCGCGTATTTTCTCACGTTTACCGCTATGCTGCTTGTCAAGAGGCGGCCGAAGGGCAAAAAGCTGTTTTTAGTCTTTCTGGTTGCGATTGTCCTCTTCCTTCTTGCGGCAACGGGAACGATAAGTTCATTTCTCGCAACCTTTTCCGAATCAGACGAGGAGCTTGGCTCCTCAACGGTTGCAAGGTCGTACGCCATATCATACTTTTCACAGATCGCAAACAAAAAGCCTTTGCTCGGTCTGAGCTTTCTTGTTCCCAATACACCGATAAGATATGATCTTTTCTTTTCTTCAAACGGAAATGCCCACCTTGACGATATAGGAATAATCAATATGTATTTCCATTACGGAATTTCGGGTGTGATTCTCGCCGTTCTCGTTTTCGGAAGAATCCTTTACTGCGCTGTTACGGCGCTTGCCGCAAAATCCGAAAGGTCGACATTTATCGTCGGAATGCTCGTTTTTCTTACTGTTGCGAACATAACACTCTGCACATTTGACGAACAGCGCATCCTCGCTCTTCCGCTATACTGGGCAATTTTTGAATATGAATACTATGTCAGCGTGAAACGAAAGCATAAAGTGTTTTCCGTCCACGCTACAGACGTCTCGGAATAAGCTAAAGAGGTTAAATTCATTGGGAAATAAAAAACAAACCGCAGTAAATCTGAGCACAAGTATGCTCGCGTTTATCATTAACGCAGGCATAAATTTCAAACTCACACCGTACATAATCGACCGTCTCGGAACAGAGGCTTACGGCTTTATCGGTCTTGCCTTTGACTTTGTTAATTATGCCGGAATCCTGACGCTGGCGCTTAACACCATGACGGGCAGATTTATTTCTGTTGAATATCACCGCGGAAACAAAAAAAAGGCACAAACTTATATCAATTCCATTCTGATTTCAAACCTTTTTCTTTCAGGGATTCTCTGTGTTGTCGCCATATTTTTAATCTGGAAGCTCGAATATGTGGTAAACATTCCGCCGGAGCTGACAACCGATGTTAAAATAACCTTCTCCCTCGTTTTTATAAACTACATCCTCGGCATCTGCATTTCCGTTTTGAACTGCGCCGCATATGTTAAAAACAGAGTTGACAAAACATATGTCCGAAACGCAATATCCTATATCCTCAAGCTGATAATCACAATCGCGCTGATCACGGCGTTTGATATAAAAATCTTCTTTATCAGTCTCACCTCGGTGATTTGCACCGTATATATGGGTGTGGCAAGCTATATCATCACGAAAAAGCTTATGCCCGAAATTCATTTCAGTCTGAGGGATTTCAGCTGGGAAGCAGTAAAAAACATTCTGTCCGGCGGAATATGGATGTCTATTCTCAGTCTTTCAAACCTTCTTCTTTCCGGCTTGAACAGCTTTCTTGCGAATAAATTAATCAGCGTTATCTCAACAGGGTATCTCTCCGCCGCAAAAACAATTCCGCGCTACATAAATATGCTCAGCGAACAGCTCAGCCAAACCTTTTCGCCGCGCTTTACACAGCTGTTTTCACGCGGAGAATCCGACCAGCTTATCACCGAGCTGAAAAAATCCATCAATATCGTTTCTTTTATCCTGACCGTCCCCATTGCGGGCTTTATCGCATTCGGAAGCAATTTTTACGCGCTCTGGCTTGAAAACTATACGCCCGATGAAATCGCCCTTGTCCAGACGCTTTCCGTAATTATTACCCTGCCGTATCTGCTCAATGCGTACGTTTATCCTCTGATTCAGGTGAATTTCGCGCTCAATAAGGTTAAAACACCTGCGATAGTCACGTTAATTATCGGCTTTATAAATATACTGATTGTTCTTCCCTTCGGCTTCTCAGGCAAACTGACTCTGATAACGCTCAATGTTTTCGGCTCCGTCTTAACCGTGCTCCGTCTTATCTTTTTCCAGCCGTTCTACACGGCAAAGCTTCTGAATATAAAGGTGTCCGTATTTTTTAAATCCATATTCAGAAACTGTGTTGTTTTCGGCGTAGTCTATATCTTTTTCAGCTGCTTCAAAAGCTTTTTCCGTATGGAAAGCTGGTTCGGATTCATATTCGCAATCGGAGTCAGCGGACTGATAGGTTATGCCATTTCCTTCCTGCTTCTGTTTGATAAAAATGAATTCAGAAGCACCATCAGCCTTATTAAAAGCAAAATCAAAAGATGAACCCTGCTTTCCAGACCGGAGGTGGAAGCTTTGCCATTGACGCATAAGGATCTTACAGATATTTTAAAAGCAGACAGAGAAATTAACTTTGTCGCTTTCTGCGTAACGCCATGGCACGCCATAAGCATACGCGCCGCTCTTATGAAGCTGCAGAGCAACGGCGTTAAACTGAAAGGAATCATCCTTGCCGACAAAAGGGATTTTGAAAATCCCTCGCCCCTGATAGATCTTGATTCCTTTTCGATTCTGAACGGCATTGATTATAAAACCGATTATTTTGCCGGAGCGGAATTCCCTCACGGGAAAATCAGCAACCTCAAAAGACGAATGAAAGACTTTCGGGATTTTATGAAGCCCTGCGGCAGCGGCAGAACGGTTTACATTTTGAATCCCCTGTCCGTAAACAGCCTTTTTGTCTGCGAGGTTAAAAAAAGTATACCCGACGCGCGCGTTATCAGCGTTATCACCGATGAGGGAATCGGCGCGTATATGCGATCCGTTTTCAACTGGGCAGTGGATCAGTACAAGCTGACGAACAGTAAATCCGCTTTTCTCAGAACATTTATAAATAATCCCGTAAACAAATTTTATCAGAAAACGCTTCTTAAAAGAGACGAGCTTATCGACTGCCGTATGCTGACCGAGGACAAAGGCTTCGGCTTTGAGGAGAACGCTCAGATGACTGCGTTTTACAGAAAAGCGGTCGGCGGAGAGAAGCTCGATCCTGCCGACTTTGCGCGTTATGAGGGCGCTGTTGTCATAAGCACCCAGCCGTACCACAATACGGGTCAGATAAAAAACGATTGTGACCTCAAGCTTTATTCCGAAATCATTTCCCTGCTTAAAAAGGAGGGAAAAACGGTTATCATCAAGCCGCATCCAAGAGACAACAGGATTCAGCGCTACGATTCACTCGGCTGCTTTGTAGAAAAAAAATCCACTGCGTCACAGGAGAGCATTTTCGGCTGTCTTGAAAAAAAGCCCGCTGCCGTTATCAGCTTTACTTCAACGGGACTTATAACGGCGCGTGTGTTCTGCGAAGTCCGCGGAATTTCCGCAAACAGGCTGCTTCCCCGCAGCAGCCTTGAAAATTCCGTAAAAAACGAATTTTCAAATTTTGAAAAAGCTTTTTCCAATATGGTTTATATTCCAAAAAGCACAGCCGAGCTTGTTGAATATATAATGAAATCACAATAAAAACAGGGACCGGCGCAAAAAACGTCGGTCCCTGATCTATTTTATTCCGTTACCAGCTTCCCGTTTACGATTTCGGCGTTCAGCTCGCCGCCTCCTCTGCGCTTCAGTCCCCTTATTCTGCCGTTCCAGTGTTCCGGCATTGCATGATTTTGAATCATCTCGGCAATGCCCGCGGTGACGCCGAAATTGCCGTCTATCTGAAACGGCGGATGCGCGTCAAACAGATTCGGATATGAGCCGCCCCCGCTCATGGAAACTGATTTTTTGTGCGGATTTATCGGATTCAGCTGGTTTATGATCAGCCTGTATGCGTTGTCTCCGTTTCCGAGCCGCGCCCAGAGACAGACCTTCCAGCCGAGACTCCAGCCCGTTCCGCCGAAGCCTCTCCTATAAAGCGATTTTTCCGCCGCTTTTTTCAGTTCCTCCGAGCATTCAAACGGCGAGGGATAAATGCAGTACAAATGACTTACGTGGCGGTGTTGCTCATCCTTTTCGGGATATTCCTCGATCCATTCGGGGATTCTGCCGTCAGATGCAGGCTCCACCTGCCTGATTTCGGGAGCGTCTAATCCGAATTCCCTGCATATTCTGAAAAAGTCATATAGAATTTCCCTGTCCATAGACGGCATATATGTAAGGCTGTGCCCTTTTGACCCGATTAAATACGTATTTTCGGGAGACAGCGACGGGCAGGTCACAGGCTCACCGTTTCTTTCAACAAGAAAATCCTTATAAAACGCAAGGCAGCTTTCAAACAGAGGAATAAGCTTTTTTTTGAAGTCCTCATCTCCCGTGTAGAGATAATGCTCATACATCATATTCAAAAGCCAAGGAGCGCTTGACTGCCATATGGAATAGGAGGACGCGTCGCCGTTGCCCTTCGGATAGCCGGCAGGATTTGTGTTGCCCCAGATGTCTGAATTGTGGTGGGCGCAGAAGCCGCCGCAGCCGTAATAATCTTTTGCCGTTACTTTTCCGTTTTCCGCAAGCTTATTAACAAAATCAAAAAGCGGTTCAAAACATTCAGAAAGATTGCAGACGTCCGTACACCAGTAATTCATTTCGGTGTTTATGTTCGTCGTGTAGTTCGAGCTCCAAGGCGCGCGCATATGCTCGTTCCATATGCCCTGAAGATTCATAGCCGTTGTTTTCGGTCTTGACGCACTGATTGTCAGGTATCTGCCATACTGAAAAAGAAGAGCGATAAGCGCGTCGTCGCGCGCTCCGTTTTTCACCGCCTCAAGTCTTTCGTCGGTGGGCAGATCCGAACCGCCCTCAAGCGTAAAGTCAACCCTGTCGAAAAGTGCCGAAAAATCGGCGGTGTGTTCGCTCAGCATATCCTCAAAGCTCTTTATATTTGAGAGCTTATCCTTTGCTCTTCCGAGCGCGTCCGCAACAGGCATACTTTTAAAATCAACAAATGAGGTTGCAAGGCTAATCAGTATTGTTATTTCTTTCTGATTTTTCACGGAAATTGATTTTTTCTTGAACTCTGCTTCCCCGAGGATTTTCGCGATACCTGCGAATTTCATTGCCCTGTCTCCGTAAACAACAGGCTTTGAAACATTGTAGTACGGCGGCTGGCAGGTTTCGGGCGCGCTGCCCTCCATCACAAGCGTCTCGTTGTCTGCGTAAACCTTGTTTTTCAGACGGCTCTTGAACGTTATATCGCACGAAAAAGGTTTTTCCGATTTAAGATTGACAACGATAAGCTCGGCAGGTCTGCTGACAAAAACGGTTTCGCGCATACCGTCGCATGATGCGCGCGCAATACCCTTTGAAAGATCAAGCGTCCTGCTGTAATCCTTTTCCGAAACGGGGGACTTAAACCGGATTATGAGATCGCCGAACGGAAGATAGCTTTCCGTCCAGTGACCGTGAAAAACGGTGTTTCCGAGCTTTTCGGCAAGTGCAAAATCGCCGCTGAAAACCGCATTCCGCAAATCATCAAGATGCTTGTGGGCATCCTTGGTGTTCAAATCTTTCGGAAAACCGCTCCACAGCGTGTCCTCGTTGAGAGCGATCCTCTCCTTTTTAAGATTTCCGAAAACCATCGCGCCCAGCCTCCCGTTTCCGAGAGGCAGAGCCTCCTCAAAAACGCTTGCCGCCTTTTTGTAATAAAGCATATTTTTCATAAAGCAACCTCGTTTGTCCGTTTTCTATAATATAGCATACGGAAGATGCACTTTGCAAGGGGGTGCTTTCGGAAGTCAATGCCCGCGAGGCGCGCGTTTCTTTACAGAAATCCTCTCATATCCTTTACAAGCTGTTCTTCAATATTGATCAGTCTTTTTGTGATGTCCTTGGAGCTTTCATCTGCCGCGGCATACTGATTCAGATACCTGCTCAGTGATTTAACGCCCATATTGCAGCCGTCTGTCATCAGATCCGCAACTGTGGCGTCGGACCTGTCCATAGCGAGCATTGCGTTCGTTTTTATCCACGACATACCTTTTGCCATAGGATTGGGATTTTTTCCGTCATCCTGATATTTATCAAGATAAATCTGTATCTCATCCTTCAGCTTTTCGTGTTCGTCCTTGCAGTCTGTTAAAAGCTGTTCAAGCTTATCGCTCTCAACATCGTCGAGTACTTCCTCAATCGACGAGGCACCCATTTTTATTCCCGCGTCGCATTCGCGCAGGAGCTTGATTGTATCCTGTTCAATCATTAACAATCTCTCCTTTATTAATTTCATTTATAGTATTACCCTGTTTTTGCACAAAAGGCAAAACTTTCAAAACTTTTTTATTGATTTTAATAAGGCGCGCCTATGCAAATAGTGCTTGAATTCCTACTATTTTTATAGTATTATAGGAATTGAGGTGAAAATTTTGAGGGTTTCAACAAAAGGAAGATATGCTCTTACGCTTATGCTTGACCTTGCGGTGAACGGCACGGGTGGAAATATTTCCATAAAATCAATAGCTGAGCGGCAGGGCATCAGCACCAAATATCTTGAACAGATCATATCCATGCTCAACCGCGCGGGCTATGTCAGGAGCGAGCGCGGCTCGTCCGGCGGCTACAGGCTCACAAAAAAGCCTGAAGAATATACGGTGGGAATGATTCTGCGCCTGACAGAAGGCAGCCTTGCACCGACCGACTGCGTGAACGACAACGAAAACGCCTGCCCGAAATATCATGAATGCGCAACGGTAGGCATCTGGGAAAAAATTAACGACGCTGTTAATGAGGTTATAGACAATATTACCCTTGCGGACCTTGTTGACGAGTACAAGGTGAAAAATGCCGACTGAAAAAAGAACGCGTTTCAGGCAATAAAAATTTTTTGAAATATTTTCCGTAAAGCGCTTGACAATTCAAATGTTAAGTGCTATTCTTTTATCAACAGAATAAAACCTACAAAGTCTGTAGGATTTATAGTATTTATATGGAGGGATACAAAGTATATGAAATCGGTAACAAAAACGTCGAAAATCCTATACGCGTCATTTAACCGAATGTGCCGATGTTGAAGCCGCTATTCAAATAAAAATATACTATTAAGTTTAGGAGAAATGAACCATGTCGAATTACAAATATCATTTTGAAACATTACAGCTTCACGTCGGACAGGAACAGGCAGATCCCGCGACCGATTCAAGGGCGGTTCCGATTTATCAGACAACATCATATGTTTTTCACAACAGCGACCACGCGCAGGCGCGCTTTAATCTCACAGACGCGGGAAACATCTACGGCAGACTGACCAACTCAACGCAGGATGTGCTTGAAAAGAGAATGGCGGCGCTTGAGGGAGGCGTCGGAGCGCTTGCAACGGCATCCGGTGCGGCGGCGCTTTCCTACACCTTTCAGGCTCTCGCAAAGGCGGGGGATCACATTGTAAGCGCAAAAACAATTTACGGCGGAACATACAACTACCTCGCGCACACCTTTCCCGAGCACGGCGTAAAAACCACCTTCGTTGATCCCGACGAGCCGTCAAATTTTGAAAGCGCCATTCAGGAGAACACAAGGGCTGTTTTCATTGAGACGCTCGGAAATCCCAACTCGAACATAGCGGATATTGAGCGAATTGCCGAAATCGCGCACAGCCACGGCATTCCGCTTGTTGTTGACGCAACTTTCACAACGCCGTATCTTCTCAGACCGTTTGAATACGGAGCGGACATCGTTGTGCACAGCGCAACGAAATTTATCGGCGGACACGGAACAACGCTTGGCGGAATAATTGTTGACAGCGGAAAATTTGACTGGGAGGCAAGCGGAAAATTCCCGCAGTTTACCTCTCCGAACGAAAGCTATCACGGAATAAGCTTTACAACCGCAGCCGGCGCGGCGGCATTTATAACATACATACGCGCAATTCTGCTCAGAGATACCGGCGCGGCAATATCACCGTTCAATGCTTTTCTTCTTCTGCAGGGCCTTGAAACACTTTCTCTCCGTGTTGAGCGCCATGTGGAAAACACGAAAAAGGTGCTTGCGTATCTTGCCGGCAATCCGCTTGTGGAAAAAATCAACCACCCGTCGCTCAACGAAAAATACAAGCCGCTTTACGACCGATATTTCCCGAACGGAGCAGGCTCCATTTTCACCTTTGACATAAAAGGCGGCGAAAAAGAAGCCAAGAAATTCATAGACACACTTGAAATTTTCTCTCTTCTTGCAAACGTCGCAGACGTTAAATCGCTTGTTATTCATCCGAAAACCACCACGCATTCTCAGCTTTCACAGCAGGAATTTGAGGAGCAGAATATTCACGACAACACGATTCGCCTTTCAATAGGCACGGAACACGCAGACGACCTTATTTACGATCTGCAACGCGCCTTTGAGGCAATCCGATAATTTATTATTAAGAAAGGAAAATCACTATGGCAGTATACGGTAATGTTACGGAGCTTATCGGAAAGACACCTCTTCTGAAGCTCAACAATTATTCAAAGAATCAGGGCGTCGAGGCAAATCTGATCGCAAAGCTGGAATATTTCAACCCGGCAGGTTCTGTTAAGGACAGAATCGCTTACGCGATGATCGCCGACGCGGAAAAGAGCGGCGCTTTAAAGAGCGGCGCAACGATTATTGAACCCACCTCGGGCAACACGGGAATCGGTCTTGCCGCTGTCGGCACCGCAAAGGGATATCGTGTTATCCTCACAATGCCCGAAACGATGAGTGTTGAAAGAAGGAATCTTGTTAAGGCATACGGAGCGGAGGTTGTGCTCACCGACGGTGCGCTCGGAATGAAGGGCGCTATCGCAAAGGCGGAGGAGCTTAAGAAATCAACAGACGGCGCGGTTATTCTCGGTCAGTTCGTAAATCCTGCGAATCCGCAGGCGCACTATGAAACAACAGGCCCCGAAATCTGGCAGGACACAGACGGAAAGGTGGATGTCTTCGTTGCGGGAGTCGGCACCGGCGGCACTGTTTCGGGAGTCGGAAAATATCTGAAGGAGAAGAATCCGAATATTAAGATATACGCCGTTGAGCCGGCAACATCTCCCGTTCTTTCGGAAGGCCGAGCAGGCGCTCACAAAATTCAGGGCATAGGCGCAGGTTTTGTTCCCGATACGCTCGACACCAATATTTACGATGGGATTATCGCCGTTTCAAACGAGGACGCTTTTGAAACAGGCAACAAAATCGCTAAAACAGAGGGCATACTCGTCGGCATTTCAAGCGGCGCGGCCGTCTTTGCGGCAAAGCAACTTGCTTCAAAAGAAGAATACAAGGGAAAAAACATCGTTGTGCTTTTGCCCGATACAGGCGACCGTTATCTTTCAACGGCTCTCTTTTCTTAAAAAATTAACCCTCTCTTTTCATAAAAATCCCCCGATTGAGAAATCAATCGGGGGGATTTTTTGATGCCTGAAGCGTTATTTGATATATCTTATATCGTTGCCCTCTAAAATCAGCGTTGAATACTCGCCTGCAATACGGCTCACTATTCTCTGGTTGTACTCGCGCACAAAATCGCCGTGTTCATAATTTGTGCAGATAATCGTCGGCTTTTTCTGCAGAATTCTTGTGTTGATTATATTGTAGATGCAAGCCTCTGAAAATTTGCTGGAAAACTCCGTACCGAGGTCGTCAAGTATCAGCAGATCGGTGTGCAGAACATCATATTCCTCATATCGCAGATCGTCAGTCCTGCCAAAATTTTCATTCTGCAAATCGGAAATGATATTCTGGCTCGTGCCGTAAATTACCGAATAGCCTTTATTTACCGCAACGTTCGCGATCGCAAGACTCAGATGCGTCTTTCCGAGTCCCGTACCTCCCATAAACATAAGGTTCGGCGAGTGCGCGTTGAACGTCTGCGCATAGCCGCGGCAGGAATTGAGTATTCTCTGTGCCTTTTCACGCGGAGAAACGCCGTTTTCCATTGCCTTTTCCGGATAATACCGTGTATCGAATGTCTCAAAGGTACAATCGTCAAGAGGCGCGATTTTTCTCAGCGAATCGCGCTCTATTTCCTTTAACAGTTCCCTGTGGCAGCTGCACATACGACCGTTATAATACCCCGTATCGCTGCAGACCGGGCAGTAATATTGAATTGAAAGTGCATTTTCATCATAGCCGTTTTTTATGAGAAGCTCCTTTTTCTGCTTCTGAAGCGCAAGGCTTGCGCCACGCAGACGGTTCAGTTCCTCTTCTCTGTTTCCCTCGTGAAAAAACAGCTTTGATATGGATATTCCTATTGCCGAAAGCTTTTTCTGGATTTCCTCCAGCTCGGGCAGCTTCGGCAAAATTTCTTCCATTCTTGAATTTGCCTCAAGTGTTGCCTTTTCACGCCTGCGTTCAAGCGTATTGATTGCCTTCTGATAAACGGTGTTTTTGTATGCCATTGCTGCTCCTTTAATATTTTATGTCGGTGTTGTTCAGGGCGTCCTGTCTGATTTTTTCAATATCATATGTCGGCTTCCTGCTGATTTCTCCCGATTTTTCGCCCCTGCCGCTTTTTTTGCTTCTTGAAAAACGTTCTCTTTCGGCAGCCGCCTCGGCAGGTGTTTTTATCCCCTTGCTTTTCCAGTCCTTTAAAATCTTATCGGCATAGCCGAGCCGTGGAGAGTCCGTGTTTTCTTTCATTATCTCTATCGCTTCGCATATCATTTCAAAGCTGAAATCATTGCTCCACCGCAAAACCATTTCGCGCTGCCTTTCGGTCGGATTTTTATATGTGATTCCCGCAAGAGCGGCAATTTCACTCCAAAGCCTGTCGCTCTTCTCTATTGATTTAAGCTTTTCTTCAGCCTCGGCGACAGTTTCGATTCCCTCATCAGTCCAGCTTTTGGCGATTTTCAGTATAAACGCAGTGCCGAGAGAGCGCCCCTTTTCCTTAAGCGAGCGGCAGTATTCAAGAATCATCAGAATAATTTCGCTGCTCATACCGTAAAAGTTCACCATATTCACAAGCATTTCGCTTTCGCTGTGGCTTATCGTTCTGCCCCAGACAATCTGCGCCTCGTTGAGCAGCTCACGTATCTGCGGATTTTCAAGCGCGGCGTTTGCAATATCCTTCGGAGAAAGCGTGGGCAACGGCAGTTCTTTCTTTTTTTTACCGATCTTTTCCTCCGTTTTTTCCGGTTCGGCGGGGATTTTTTCCTGATCAAACGCCGCTTGACCCTTAAGAACAACGCCCTCCGAAATCCAGAACTCCATAAGTTCCTCCGCATCTGCCGCAGTGATTCCCAGCGTTTTCGCGATTTGAGCGGAAGACCCCTTTCCTCTGCCGCCGAGAATGATTATAAGCGCCTTGAGCTGATATTCGCTTGCAAGCTTTATGTATTTATCGCTTACTGCACACGGCACGCTGAAAACGCCGTCTCTCCATATGTCCCCGAAGGGAGCAATACTGTAATCCATTAAAAATTCCTCTTTAAACCGCCTGCGGCAGAGCCGCGCATTTTAGACAATCGCCGGCAAGCGCACCGATTTTCAGCGCTTGCGGCGTTCTATTTAATTTTAACAAAAAGAACATATAATGTAAATAGATAAATCAGCCGGATTTTTTAAATTTGCTATTGACAAAAGAATTTTCTTTTATTATAATTTCATTGCGGTATGCGGATTTAGCTCATCCGGTAGAGCGCCACCTTGCCAAGGTGGAGGTGGCGAGTTCGAGTCTCGTAATCCGCTCC
>CANPXD010000003.1 GCA_947585615.1 uncultured Clostridia bacterium | reverse complement strand
AATGAGCCCGGTACAATACCGAACTCATTCTCTTGCAATTTAATATTTATTTTGTCTAATATTTGGGGTTCACTTCACATCGAATTCAAGCGACTTTCGGCGTTTTTACCCTTTGGCAACTCTACCGTACCTTTGTACGCCTACGAATTGCCAAAAGGTAAATTCAGTTCCGTTTCTCGAAGTCTGCCAGCGTGTAGAAATTTGATTTTTGGACTTTTTCTACACGCTGAATCAGGAAGAATTTTTCTTCCTGATTATCTAAATAATACCAAACATTTATCCTATTTGATTTGCGCTGCAAAAATAGGTTTCATTTTGTAAGTTCTGCAATTATTGATTCCATTTCACCCATATGCTTTTCCATATCTGCGACAAGGGCAAACTGGTTTTTGGCACGCACAAGATTGTGCTCAGGATATTCCGTTCTGAAATATGTATCTCCGTTAAGATAATCGGTTAAAAATCTCATTCCGCACTCAAAGGTCATCAAAAGCGCTGAAAACGCCAGATTTTCCTTTTCGGCATTGTTGAAGCTCTCGCCTGCCTGAGAAAGAAAACCCTCGGCATAAGCCTTAAAATAATTAAGATTAATACCCACTTTTGACAAATCGCCGTCATCCTCGGCGGTTTTATTTGCACCGAAGCGGATTGAATCCCCGAAATCATAAAGGGCAAGTCCCGGCATTACCGTATCAAGGTCGATTACACATATCGCTTTGCCGCTGTTTTTATCAAACATAACGTTATTGAGCTTTGTGTCGTTATGTGTTACTCGCAGAGGAAGCACGCCACTTTCAATTAAATCAACAAGCCTCGGGCAATAATTTTCCCTTGCTGTGACAAAATCAATTTCATTCCGACAAAGTTCCGCTCTTCCAGAAATGTTATTTTTTACGGCAGGCAGAAATTCACATTTGTATCTCAGCTTTGTATTATGAAAATTCGGCAGTGTTTCATACAAAGTCTCAGCAGGAAAATCGGCAAGATAACGTTGAAATTTTCCAAAGGCTATTCCGCTCTGCTTAAAAAGTTCTGCACTGTCGACACTGTTGTAGCTGATAGAATCCGACACAAAAATATATGCCCTGTAACATAATCCATCTTCGTTCTTGTAATATTTTTTACCGTCGTGTGTTTTAACAAAGCGTAATGTTTCGCGGTTCTCGTCACCGCCTGTCTTTTTTATCTCTTTCAGCAGATAAGAGGTAACGCTGAAAATATTGTCCATAAGTCCCTCTATATTCTTAAACACGCCGGTATTCACACGCTGCAGAACATACTGGTTTATCTTTTCCCCTTCGCGGCAGGTAACAAGATACGTGGAATTTATATTTCCGCTTCCCATAGCCTTATACTCCGTACATTCGCCGCAGAAATCAAATTTTTTAACTATATCCTTAATATTTTCCATACTGATTTCAAGCCCTCTCTTGTATCAACTATATAAATATATCATAATATTATTAATTTGTAAACACAAAAAAGTCCTGAAAAATCAGGACTTTTTTACTTGAACAACTGCATTTTTTCTATTCACGCCTTAAAGCGTCGATCGGACTCATTTTTGCTGCTTTCCTTGCAGGATATATTCCGAAGAACAGGCCTACGCCGCTTGAGAACAGCAGTGCGAGAAGTATAACCCATACAGATATTTTGGGTGATATATTAATTATGGCGCAGGCTGCATACGCACCTGCAACACCGAACGCAAGACCTATAAGTCCGCCGATGAGACATAGTATGATCGACTCCGTAAGGAACTGCATGGTTATAACGCTGGTTTTTGCACCGAGCGATTTTCTGATACCGATTTCGCGTGTACGTTCCGTAACAGACACAAGCATAATATTCATAACGCCGATACCGCCGACGATCAGTGAAATTGCACCTACGCAAGCAATAAATGCTGTAAGAACTTGCATTATTATGTCCACAATTTGAATATATGTAGCCATATTCTGAGCTGTATACAGACTGTTTGAATAATTGCCGTGAGCCGCTTTAAGATAATTGACTGTGGCATTTCCTACTGCGTCGTTGTCGGCGCCTTCTTCGGCAACAACAAACGCAGAAGAAAGCTTGGCATCAGATCCTGTAATCTGGGTAAGCGTTGTGCACGGCATAAAGAGCGCCAGCATAAGTGAATCCTCATTCTGCTGAAACATACTTGACATCATTGAAGTTCCGCCGGCAGACGAAGCTATTTGGTCTATATTCGCAACACCGCAAACTCTGACCTTCATAGATTTCCCGCTTGATGAAACGGTAACGGTCTCTCCCGTTACGTCCTCATATCCGAAAACCGTAAGCGCGCTGTTTGTTCCTATAACGGCTATCGGAGAATTTGCGTTGTATTCCTCATTTGTGAAAAATCTGCCGTAGGAGCAGCCCTCAGACAAAGCAAATTGTACATCGCTGTTTACACCGATAAGCATAGCGGTTGCTTCCTTGCCCTGAGAATCAATCGTTGCCTTTCCGAAACCCATAAGCATCGGAGAACATCGATCCACTCCGTTTACTTTTTCCTTTATATTCGTAACATCATCAAGTGTAATATAATCACTATCCGTTGCCTGAGTTGTATCAACGCTTACCATAACGGAATTGGAACCCATATCCTCGATAAGCGAAACTATATAATCACGTGCGCCTGTTCCTGCACCGACAATCATAATAACCGAACTGATACCAATAATGATACCAAGCATCGTGAGGAGTGAACGCATCCAATTTGCCCTGATACATTTTATGGCAATTTTAAAGCTTTCAGTTATATTCACGAAAGACTCCCCTTATTTTGAATTATTTGCCTTTTGAGGCATCTGAAACCTTAACTTCAAAGGTGTCCTCGGTATATGTTGACTGTGGAGCGGAGATTATTTTATCGCCTACGTTAAGGCCTGAAGTAACCTCATATTCAGAAGAAGAAATAGCGCCTGTTTCAATGCGGGTTTTCGTTACCGTCTTTTCTTCCTCATTGTAGAGATATACATAAGTACCCGTTTTTTCAAGAATTATGGATTCAATCGGAACTGTGACTACTCCGGTGTGTTCTCCGACTGAGATTTCAACATCCGCGTCAAATCCGATAATAATATCTTCATCCGGATTGTCAACGGAAATCTGAACCTGAACACCCGCGCCCTGATCCGTAAGACTTGAAAGTCCACTGATTCCTGCCATTGAGCCGACGGAATCAAGGATTGAAGCACTTGAACCGCCTGTTGCAACAGGAGCCTTTGAAATTACATTGCCTGTATATTTTCCGTATACCGTTGATATTGAAGCAGGCATACCTACATCAATTTTTTTAATGTCATATTCACCAAGTGAAATTGTTACAACCTTGTTTTCCATATTCTGGAGAGTCATTCCGCCTGAAAGAACGGAGATCTGTTCACCTGCATAAATATCACAGGCGGTAATCGTTCCGTCAAATGCCGCCGTCCATCCGGCTGCAAGCTGCGACTGCGCTTCCTTTACGGAATCAAGAGCATCCTTTGCTGTATCCATAACCTCTTTTTTCGCATTGAGAATATCCTTGGAGGACTGAACCGAATAAAGCTGCTCCTGCGCATAATAGGCGGCAAGGCGAAGTTCTATTGATGTAAGATTTATATTATCGCTGTTCGCAAAAGAAGAGCCGATTGCTGCCCAGTCTACGCCGGCAACGGCTGTCTCAACCATTTGAACGGCAAGACCGCTGTCTATAATAAGCTGCGTTTCTTCTATAAGACCGTCTCGGATTGCCTGAGCCATTGCGTCTCCGGCAGCCTGTGCAATAGCTTCCGAGGAAAGATTTCCGTTTTGAATTTCCTCCGCAATCGCACTCATCACAACTCTTGTGATTTCATTTGTTGTTTTAATGTCATCAGAAAGACTCGTAATCGTTGAAACAAGATCGGTAAGCGCGTCAGAGATACCGTCCACCGTGCTGGGATATGTAACTCGCTCGGTTGTGGTTGTCGTCGACGTTGTTCTTGTCGGTCTTTCAGAAGGCTCGGTAGACGGACGTGTTGTCGTCGGCCTTGTTGTATACTGTCTTCTTGTGGTCGCGGTCGGATTTGCAAGGCTGTTTTCAACCCTTTGCGCCTCTTCCTCAAGGGACTTAATCTGCTTTCTCACCTCGGCAAGATTTTTACTTGCCTCGTTTGTTGATGCCTGCGTTTCGTTGTAGCTTGCCTTTGCCTGATTGTAGGAGGACTGAAGGTTTTTTACCTGAGCGTCAATGCTTGTTGTATCAAACGTCGCAAGCATATCTCCCTGCTTTACCTCATCACCGACATTGACAAGAACCTCTTTTACAACTGCAACAGTGCCCACTTTGTATTCTTTAACCGCGCCTGATGAAATTTCACCCGTTGCATTAACCGTTTCATAAATGTCATTTGTTCCGATTGTATAAAGAGAAACCGAAGGCTTTTTACCGTTTTGCGCCACTACGGTGATTACTCCCGCAAGAATTGCGATAACAAGTACCACGCATATAGCGGCAATCGTTTTGCCTTTTTTGCTTTTCTTTATGGCAGCCATATTCTTCCACCTCTATAATAAAATAAATATATTTTAAAGCATTATTAGTATAATTCCAATTTGTATAAATGTCAACAACTATTTGTAAAATAATTGAATTTATTAATTACGACAGGCTATTTTAAAGCTTCAAGCGCCCTTTTTCCTATATCGTGCCTAAAATGCTTATTCTCAAAATCAATTTTATCTGCCGCGGCATAGGCCTTCTCAAGCGCCGCTTTCAAATCCGAACCGAGAGCCGTTACACCGAGAACGCGTCCTCCCGATGTTACGAGCTTTCCTTCCTTAAGGGCAGTTCCCGCATGATACACGGTTACTCCTTCTGTTTGTCCGTGTTCAAGTCCGGTGATTTCAAGACCCTTCGGATATGATTTCGGGTATCCGCCCGACGCAAGAACAACACAGGCACAAGCCTCATCAGACCATTCTATGTCAAGTTCGGAAAGAGTTTCATTGCAGATTGCGTAAAATATATCCATAATATCCGTTTTCAGACGAGGCAGAACAACCTGAGTCTCAGGATCTCCGAAACGGCAGTTATATTCAATAACCTTCGGTCCTTTCGGGGTGAGCATAAGTCCGAAATAAAGGCAGCCCTTAAACGTTCTTCCCTCCTCGTTCATCGCATTTATGGTAGGCAGAAAGATTTTCTCCATACATTCTTCTGCAATCTTATCCGTATAATACGGATTTGGCGACACTGTTCCCATTCCGCCCGTGTTCAAGCCTTTATCGCCGTCAAGCGCTCTTTTATGATCCATTGATGAAACCATCGGCTTAACGCATTTGCCGTCGGTGAATGCAAGAACAGACACCTCGGGCCCTGTGAGAAATTCCTCAACAACAACGCTGTTTCCGCTTTCACCGAAAATTTTATCCTCCATTATTTCATAAATGCCTTTTTCGGCGTCGGCAAGCGTTTCAGCAATAATAACGCCCTTACCGAGCGCAAGGCCGTCTGCCTTTATAACGGTCGGAAATTCATTTTTATCACGGATATAGGCAACTGCATCATCCGGATTGCTGAACACTTTATATTCGGCAGTCGGAATGCCGTATTTAAGCATAAGATTTTTTGAGAAAACCTTGGAGCTTTCAATAATTGCCGCAGCGGCAACAGGTCCGAAAGAGGCAAAGCCTGCCTCGTTGAGTGCGTCTACCATTCCTAAGGCAAGCGGATCGTCCGGAGCAACAACAACAAAATCCGCCTTTATTTCCTTTGCAAGTGAAACGACGCCGTCTATATCCGTTGCAGAAACGGAATAACACACGGCGTCATATGAAATTCCCCCGTTTCCGGGACAGCAGGCGACTGATGTTACTTTTGGCGATTCCTTTATTTTTCTTATTAGGGCGTGTTCTCTGCCTCCGCCTCCGACTACCAATACTTTCATCTTTAACTCCTTAATAATTTGTATTATTTATTCTTATTGATGATCCTGTCCTCTTCCTCATGCGTTGAGAGATTCATAAAGCGTGTAAAAAGAGAAACCTTATTGTCGCAATTAAGATTATCCCATATAAGCGAAGTCCACTCATCAATATTATTCGTTTCAATGCTTACGGGAGTCGGCTCGCCCTCAAACGACGGTATAGGATTACCGTCACACTTATAGGTGTGGATAAAATGCCCCAGATTTGCCTCAGCAGGATACTCAAAGAAAAACCTAAGGCATTGCGGTCTTCCCATATTGGACTTTAAAATTGACATATTATAATCACCGTTTGGCTTAACAACAGCCGAAATGCGCGGCGTGTAGTTAGGCGCGTCAGGCTCAAATTCACGCGTTAGGAGTGCATGGCGATAGCAGTGTCCCTCTTTCATAAAGTCGTAAATTGTGTCTGTCTGATCGCCGTTCGTAATGATTGTCTTTCCGTCCAGCTTTAAAACAGGATTATATATAATAAGACTTGGATCTGTCATTTTTGACTCATCAAAAGCCTTTGTTCTTATTCCGCCTCTGTCATTTGTCTCAAAAATTCTGTTGCGGCTGTTTTCGCTTCTTCCCATAATAAAATAAGCTATAACAGCGTTTGCGCCGTCGGGCGTTTTTCCGAGAACGATTCCTCTTCCGGGATATTCATTTGATGAAAGCTCCTTGGCAAGATTTGCAGTTTCCATTATCAAGTCCTCCTTGAATTATGATATTACGGTTTTTCTGCCTGCAATTTTTATTCTGCCCTCGCAGAAAAGCGATACCGCCTTAGGCAAAATCACCCATTCACACTTCTCCATCACTCTTTTCTGAAGTGTTTCAGGGGTGTCATCGTCTTTAATTTCTATTGCTTTTTGCATAATTATCGGTCCGGCATCACAGTCTTCGGTAACAAAATGAACCGTCGCTCCAGTCAGTTTTACTCCGCTTTCAAGGACTGCCTCGTGAACGTGAAGTCCGTAAAAACCCTTGCCGCAGAAAGACGGAATGAGCGCCGGGTGAACATTGATCATTCTGCCCCTGAAGGTCTCAACAATCTGAGAATCAAGAATAGTCATAAAACCCGCGTAAACAATCAAATCGGCTTTTTGCTCAAGCAGTGCGTCTGTAACGGCACGAGTATAGGAATGAATATCTACGTACTCTTTTCTTGAAACCACACGGGCGGCGATTCCGTTTTTCCTTGCCCTTTCAAGAGCAAACGCATCGGGATTTGAGGATATAACGCAGGTTATTCTGCCGTTTTTGATTTCTCCCCTGTTCTGCGCGTCGATAAGCGCCTGAAGATTTGTTCCTCCGCCCGAAACAAGAACCGCTATATTCAGCATAATTTTACTCCCTTTTCCCCTATTCTGATTTCACCGATCACTGTTGCCTGCTCGCCTGCTTCATTCAAGATCTTAACTGCATCGTCAGCATCGTCCGCACTGACAGCTAAAACAAGACCTGTTCCCATATTAAAGGTGTTATACATATCTCTATCGGGTATATTGCCCGCTTTCTGAATCACATCAAAAACAGGTTTTGTGAAGCATTTCTTCTTTTCGATAAAAGCCGTAAAACCGTCCTTAAGCATACGCGGCACATTCTCGTAAAATCCGCCGCCCGTTATATGTGAAATTGCGTTTACACTGATTTTATCCATCAGTGTAAGCAAGGGCTTAACATAAATCTTTGTAGGAGTCAATAATTCTTCGCCTAAAGTTTTTCCAAATTCAGCCACATAATTTCCTATATTTTTTTCGTTAATAGCAAGAGCCTTTCTGATAAGCGAAAAGCCGTTTGAGTGCACGCCCGATGAGGCGACACCGATAAGCGCGTCTCCGGCTTTAAGCAGTTCACCGGAAACAAGGCGCTCTTTTTCTCCTATTCCGACAGTGAATCCCGCAAGGTCGTATTCATCCTCCGGCATAAGCCCCGGATGCTCTGCTGTTTCACCGCCGACAAGCGCGCAGCCGGCTTGAACACAGCCGTCTGCGACACCCTTTACAATCTGCTCTGTTTTTTCGGGATAATTTTTTCCACAGGCAATATAATCAAGGAAGAAGAGCGGCTTTGCTCCGCTGCAAGCAACGTCGTTTACACACATTGCAACGCAGTCTATTCCGATCGTATCGTGTTTATCTAAAAGAAATGCAAGCTTTAATTTTGTTCCCACTCCGTCTGTCCCGCTGACCAGAACAGGATTTTTATATTCATTCGCCGCAATTTCAAACATTCCGCCGAAGCCGCCTATTCCGCCTATAACGCCTGGAATTTCGGTTTTCCTTACGTGTGATTTAATAAGCTCAACCGATTTATAACCTGCTGTTACGTCTACACCCGCGGCTGCATAGCTTTCGCTGAAGCTTTTTTCCATAGAGTTTACCAAGCCTTTCAACCCACAATTATTTATTTGATTTCACGCCTTTCTTACCGTGGGCGGATAAGATGTGATTTATTTTTCAACTTATCAGATTTCTTCAAGCTTTTTCCGGAGCGCTCTGTCTTTCTCAATAACCGCCTCTGCCATTTCTTTTCTCATATCCTGAAGTTTTTTCATCAAAACGTCATCCCCAACGGCAAGTATTTCCGCCGCAAGAAGCGCGGCGTTTTTTGCAGCGTTCACGCCGACTGACGCAACGGGAATTCCCGGCGGCATCATTATTGTTGCAAGCATTGCGTCCATACCGTCAAGCACCTTTGCAGAGCACGGAATTCCTATAACCGGAAGCGTTGTTGATGCGGCAAGGACTCCGCCAAGATGAGCAGCCATTCCGGCGGCAGCTATGATTACGCCGAAATTATGATTTATTGCGGATTCCGCAAATTTTTGCGCCTCTTTCGGTATGCGATGTGCACTCATTACACGCACTTCCGTCTCGATTTCAAGTTCCCTGAGTTGCTTTATCGCAGGCACAACAACAGGAAGATCACTGTCTGAGCCCATTATTATTGCTACTTTCTTCATAATAACTTCCCATAACCTTTCAAACGTTACTATTCTCTTGCAAAAAGTTCAAAAACGCTTAAACACGAGCTGTCTGCCAAGCGATTCTGCTTTTTTCCCATTTTAATGGTATTTATTTTACAATATACAGTATTTTTTTTCAATAGAAACCTATAAAAAAACAATTAACATTTTGTAGGTTTGTCAATGATGTGTTACAAAATTAGAAAACCTACATAAATGCTTCTGTCAGAACACCGGACAGCTTAACAGCAGATTTTAATATATTGACACTTTCTTTGTCTTTTATTATGATAAGATAAAAGGGGGTCTGCTTTTTGAAAAACATCGAAAGAATCATATCAATCATTATTGCAGCTGCGCTTACTTCAACAGGAAATGTGTTTGCATATGCTGCGGAAAAGAAAAATCCGGCTGTTAATTCCATCTTTTTTCCCAATGTGAACACGGAAGAGCTTGACGCTGAATATCTTTCCGAAAACGGAAAAAACAAAATTGTTCTGTGTGAAAACGGTGCAAGCGACTACACAATAGTCGTGCCTGATGCTTGTTCAAATTCACTTTTTGAAGCGGCGGAGATTCTCAGAGAAGTCATAAAAGAAATGACCGACACCGTTATTCCCGTTTTACGGGAAAGTGAAAAAAGGGAATCAGGGCGCATTATATGTATAGATACCGCTTTGAACGCGCCGCGTCCCGACGATAACGGCATTGCCGACGGCTACCGCACTGTAATCGGCGACAGCGGAATTTTCATCTGCGGCGTCACAGAGGCAGGCTCAAGGAACGGCGTTTACGGCTTTATTGAGGATGTTCTCGGCTGTATGTTTTTATCGCCGGACGACACCTTTATTCCGAAGCACGACACTTTGTATCTTGAAAAAACAGACACCATTGTTAAACCATCGACTCTCTGGAGAGATGTTTATGCCTATGAAACAGTGCAGAACAATTGGGCGGCAAAGCTTCGCCTCAACGGAATAAATGTTGAAGCCGACGATCCCAATTTATCAATCGAAGAACTTCAGTATGAGCAGTGGGGCACATGGTGTCACAACTGTTATCAGTATCTTTCTCCTGATGATTATTTTGAAGAACACCCGGAATACTTTTCAGAAAAGAACGGAAAACGCGTAACAGAATATGACGGTCGGGACGCCTATCTCTGCCTGAGCAACCCCGAGGTTTTTGAAATAGTAAAAAACTCGCTCGCACAAAAAATAAAAGAAAATCCTGAGCAATTATACTGGGACTTCAGCGGAAACGACAATTCGAGCCTTGCAGGCTGTGAATGCGACAAGTGCAAGGCAGCGGATAAAGCGGCCGGCGGAACGGGTATGGGTACTCTGCTCCCGTTTTTAAACAAGCTTGCAAAGGCGTTTCCCGATAAATACATTTCCTCTCTTGCGTATCTCCATACCCTGAAAGCGCCGAAGGGAATTAAGGCAGAACCGAATGTTGTTATAAAGCTCTGCTCAATGCCCGGAGATCAGGCGTCATCTTACCTTGACGGAGCAAACGCAAACGCAAAGGAATTTAAAACACAGGTTGAGGAATGGTCAAAAATAACAGACAAAATCGTTGTCTGGGATTACGTTGTTAATTTTTCTCATCTTCTTATGCCTTTCCCGAATTTCGCTGTTCAGGCAGAAAATCAAAAATTCTATGAAAACAACAACATCATCGGGATTTTCCATCAGGCTTCAAGGGAAAAAGGAGGCGAATTTGCCTGTCTCCGCGCTTATGTCTTATCTCATTTAATGTGGGAGGGCAGTAATATGGACGTAGCGGAATGCGTTTCAAAATATATAACAGCATATTTCGGAAGCTCCGCGCCGTATATTATTGAATATATGAACCTCTGCGCATCGGAGCTTTACACCTCCGGCAAGCCTCTCGGCTTATATGACGGATTGATGAATCATTACAGAGGTTATCTGTCACCGGAAAACATACGGAAATACGAAAAGCTGATCGCCGACGCAAAAACAGCAGCAGACGATCCGATTTCATTAAGCCGTCTGGAGGAAATAGAATTGTCCGTTGCTTATGCAGCGTCACTGCAGCCTGAAATCAGCGAAGCAGCGCGGCAGGCGGCTCTTAACACCGTAAATGAAATCTGCGATACAAAAGGAATTACAATGGTCTGTGAATGGGAAAGCCTTGAAAGCTTTAATCAGAGCAGCCTGAGCAACACCGTGAAAGCCGAAAAACACGGATTAAGACTGCCGTATTATATTGGGGCAGGCATAGGCGCCGCTTTCGCGGCAATCGCCGCCGGGGCTTTCGTAGTTTTGAAAAGGAAAAGAAAAAGAAAACAATAACGCTTCTGCCGTGTGCCGATAAGGAAGTGTTCATCCTTTTTCGGCAATGCTGAGAAGGTGCGTTGAAAGTCCCATAACGCTTTCTTCTTTTTCCAGAAGTCTCACAATACGCATAAGGCTTTCACGCTTTTGCGTATTTTTCCATACCTTGTCAAGATTTCTGACAAGCCATACAGGTCCGATAACGCCTCGTATATCCACGTTGCGGAAGCCCGCCGCACGGATTTCCTTTCCGAGTTCTTTCGGTTTGTGAAAATAGGACAGCCCCATAGGTTTTTTGGTGTGAATTCCCGTTTTGACAGTATTTTCAATCATTTTATAAAAATCATTATTGTCTAGTACAGGGTTTTGTCCTATTCAGCGGTATATTTCAGAGCTGTTGAATAACAGGTCACAGCTGCGGCAAAAAGCAGTCCGCCAGACTTCAGCAGACGATAACATTCCTTGAGACAGAGAAGACGTTCTTCTTCGTCAACAATATGATACAGCGGTCCGCACAACAGAATTGCGTCGGCTGAATTGTCAGGGCGGCTTATGCTGCGCGCGTCGGCGACCTCAGCCGCTTTGAGCGTCAGACCTGTTTTCTTTGCAAGTTCATAGGACATTTCTATATTCTTTTCTGCAATATCATACAGGAAAACCTCATAACCGAGAGAGGCAAGGTAATATGCGTATTCTCCGTATGCCCCTCCTATGTCATAAACAACTGCCGGCGCGGGCGGAAGCTTCTCACGCAGTATTTCTTTCGTCCTCTCAAACTCAATAAGTCCGAGTCCTCTGTGCAGTCTGCCTTTTTCAATTCCGGCATTGTAGCCTGCAAGAACATCTTTGTCTATGGTTTTCATAAAAATTCTCCTTTCAAAAATTAAAACGGCTGAGAGCGACGCGCGCTTTCAGCCGTTTCTTTAAAACTACAAAATCTAATTTATAAGAACAACAGCAAAAGTCCGTCGCAATATATGCCCGCGGACTGCTGCTGCATATCAAAATTTAATGTGTTGAACAATAACATGGAAAACTTACTCCTCTAAGATTTTATTCAAAATATCACATATTTGGCAACAAGTCAATGATTCTGCATTCTCAATACACGTGAAAATTGACAAAGCTACACACGTTTTATATAATTTAATATATATTAAGCTAAAATGTAAAAGGAAAACGAAATGAAGAGAATACTTAAATACCTGTCCATAATTTTATGCACTGTATTTCTTTGCTCATGCGCTCACATTAAAACAGATAAATCCCGAATAAAGCTTAGCAATCCGAATGCGGATTCAACTGCTCAAAACGTTTATTCTTATATTTGCGGTATATACAAAAACAATATCATTTCGGCACAGCAGGAGTCCACCTGGATGGGCAGCACAAATTATGAAACGGACTACATTTTTGAATGCACGAGGAAATATCCTGCGATGCGCGGCCTTGATTTTATGGACGATGATTTCTCAGGTGTTATTGAAAGAAGCAAGGAATGGTGGAAAAACGGCGGACTTGTTACAATCTGCTGGCACTGCGGTGCCGATTTCACGGGAAATTACGATGACTGCCGAAATGATGAAATTGAAAACTGGGATTTAATTTTTACCGACGGCACACCTGAAAACAAAGCGTTTATTGAAAATATGGATCACGCCGGAAACGCGCTGCTTGAGCTTCAGGAAGCAGGCGTACCTGTTTTATGGCGCCCGTTTCACGAATTTGACGGAGCGTGGTTCTGGTGGGGCAAGGGCGGCGCAAACAATTTTAAAAAGCTCTGGATTATGATGTATAATCATTTCACATACGATTTGAAACTGAACAATCTTATATGGGTGCTCGGTTATTCACACAACGGGAAAGACCTTTCAAAATGGTATCCTGGGAACAAATACTGTGATATTGTAGGCGCTGACAGCTATGAGGTAAATGAGAACGGAGCTGAGCGGCGATTATTTAACAAGGTCAAAAGAGTCACAAACGGCTCAAAACCTCTTTGCTTTCACGAATGCGGTCTCATTCCCGACGAGAAACAGCTAAAAGAAACTCCGTGGTGTTCATTTATGACTTGGCACACTGAATACCTTACAGACGCAAATACAAAAGAGCATCTTTCACATATTTACAACAGTGATTATGTGATAACTCTCGATGAACTTCCCGGTTTCTCTGCCTTGGAATAATTTGCAAAAAAAGAACGGTTTTAACACCGTTCTTTTTTGCTCTTATAAGTCCTGAAGATCAGCATCGGTAATGTCGTTTTCAAGATTATCCCTAGCCAGATCGTTATCTATAACCGAATAAGCGTCAGACACAGGCTTTTCCTGCGGCTTCTTTTCCGCATAGGGAATAGTGTGGTAAACTTCTTGCTCAGGAGACTGCGTTCCCGCAATTATTGCACGTACACGCTTTTTTCCGCTTTTTGCCTTGCCCTGAATTTCGGGAACGGGAGCAGCCTCATTTTTTGCGTGTGTATGTGTACGCTGCGGTCTTTTCATTCCTTGATTTGCCATTTTTTCACCTCTGTAATAGTTTACCCCCGATGAAACAATGAATACTTTTTATTTACAAAAATCTTTTATGTATCCCTGTGTTTTTCCAATCTCAATAACCCGTCTTCATCAGGCTCGCAGATACCATCTTTATAGATTTTATCTCCATCGCATACCACATAAAAATGTGTCCAACCTGCACGCTTTACTATATCTTTGGGCTGAAAAGCTTTTACATCATTTTCAATATATTCTGAAGAATAATCCTTTATATGGTTGTCCTGAGTGTTTTTATAATCAGTTCAGAAACTTCTTTAGCATCTTTATTTTTAAATTTTCTTTCTATAGATTTATATGTATTCCTAAAAGTGAAGGATACAGCAACCGGATTATCCGCAAAGAGCCAAAGCTGATATTGAAATCTTTGAAAATAAGCACACTACAGATTACAAACACCTGGCCGATAGTTTCACATATTTTCTTAAGAGCAAAGACTTTTTTTGAAACAAATTACTCGGTTATTCTTGCTTGTTTAATCAAATATTATTTTCCTCTCATAATTTCCTCAGCGATTTCAGAGACTGTTTTTGTGTCGGTATCTATTTTCACACTGTTGATGTTTTCGTAAAACGGTATTTTTGCAATACTTCGCTTAAGAACATCAATTGTACGGATCCCCGCCTTGACCTCTTTCATAATTCTTTCAGTCAAAGTTTCATTTGAAGCGAACAAAGAAATTCTTTTCACAGAGCAATTCTGAGTATCTATTTTATTAATGATTGTATCTATAATAATCCGCTCGTGCATTACCCAACAAAAAATAATGTTATCATAAACCGAACAATGAATATAATTGTTCCGTAAATAGCAAATGTTGTCTATCACCATTTCTTTTGTTTCATCCGTTACCTGAAATGGGTTTGCATCCCAACACCAATCACCGTCAAGGAATACGGCATTAGGTAGTTTGTCTTTTAGGCATTTACAAACCGTTGTTTTTCCAACACCCATGGTACCGCTTATTAAATACAGTCTTTTCAATTTCTTTTACCGCTTCAATCAATTTTTTGTACCGTTAATAACTTTCTTCAAATATAATTCCCGTGTTATACTTTTTGTTGTTGATTTCTTCTTTGGCTTTTATCGTGCTTTCAACATCAATGTCATAACAGTTTGCGATTGCCAAGACATAATAGATAACATCCCATATTTCTTCGTCAATCGTTTCCTTAACGCTGTCATTCTCTCTGTATAGAACGCCTTTTCTCATTGCTTTCGCAAGCTCACCTACCTCTTCGGAAAGCTTAAGAAAATATTCCATTTTAAGTTCAGGCTTATAATCCTTTGCTTTAATATACTCCTGAAGATATTTAACACTCGTCTTACCAACCATAAATCATTCCCCCTTCTTCTTTTCGTCAATTATTATAATCCTGTTATAATACGCGCCGCGTATATATGCCTGAATTCCCACTTCTGACAGATACGCTCCGCTCTTTTCATACGTTTTTCCGTCAAAGCTGAAGGTGTACCGCTTAGTTTTATCAAGTCCCTCAAAGCGCAAAGGCATCCGCTTTTTAAAATGCTTTGTTCCGTCGGAGGCAATAAACACTACGCTTTTGCTTTTATCCGGACTGACATAGTTATTCATAAGGACATCGTCCTTGTCTATATCAAGAATACGGTAAAGATCTCCGAACTGAACAATATCTCTTATTTCCTTATAAAGAGTTATATTTTCTCTGCATATCTTAAGATCTTCCTCGCTGTATTTCAAAAGATTTCCGCCGATACCTAACGCACCTTGCATGGCAATATTAAATCTGAAAGGCAGCGGCGAGGGCTTGCTGTCGTGATAAAGATCGGTAACCCACGCGCGCATTGCCTTAATTGGATGCAGCATTGAAAAGCCTTTTTGAATTGCCATTCTGTCCACAGCGTCAGTGTTGTCGCTCGTCCATATCTGGTCAAAGTGACTCAGTGCGCCGAGATCGGCTCTGCCGCCGCCCGAGGCGCAGCTTTCAAACGCAACATCGGGGTGCTTTTTCTTGAGACGGTCAACGATATCATATACTGCCTTTATGTGTAGATACCAGAGCATTTTCGGGTTTTCAAGATTCTGCGCACCCGTTTCGGAAAAAGATCTGTTCATATCCCATTTAACATATTTTATGTTGTTTTCAGACAGCAGATTGTCGATTACGGAAAAAATATATTCCTGCACTTCCGGCAAAGTCATATTCAAAACAAGCTGATGACGAAGCTCACTTGCCTGCCTTGTGTCATAATGATACGCCCAATCGGGATGGGAGCGGAAAAGATCGCTGTCCGCATTTACCATTTCCGGCTCAACCCATATACCGAAATCCATTCCTAAACTGTTTACGGCATTTATAAGCTCTCCGAGACCGTTTGGAAATTTTTCTTTATTCACATACCAGTCGCCGAGCCCCGCCCAATCATTTTTGCGCTGACCGAACCAGCCGTCATCCATAACAAAAAGCTCAACTCCCATTTCTGCGGCAAGCTTTGCAAGCGCTGTCTGATTTTCACAGTTTACGTCGAAGAAAACAGCCTCCCAGGCATTATAAAGCACAGGAAGCGGCTTGTCGGCAAACTGTCGGGGAAGAATATGCTTAACGGCAAAAGAATTCATTTGACGCGACATTTCTCCGAAGCCGTCTGCCCTGCCGCAATACACCTTCGGAGTTTCAAAAATTTCTCCGCTGCCGAGACTGTATTCAAAATCGAAATCATTTATTCCGATAACAGCGCGCGTTATGCCGTATAAATCTCTCGATGCTGAGACCTTAAAATTACCGCTGTACGCAAGAGAGGCAAAGAAAACCTCTCCGCTTTTCTCGTCTGCGCTGCGGTAAGCGATAAACTGCGGCGTATTGTTGTGAGACGAACCGCCCTTCCTGCTTTCAAATACAGCGCTGCCCCCGTTGAGCAGTGTTTCGGTCTTAAGGAATTCGCCTCCCCACGAGCCGTTTGTATTTTCAAAGGTGTAAGGCTCGATGCCCGGCAGAGAAAATTCAGCGCTTGCAATTTTTTCAAAGCGTATCGTTTCTTTGCCTGTATTTTTTAAAGAAATCCACCTAGAAATAATATCAGTTTCGTCATAAAGCTGATAGTTGAGCTTAAGCTCCAAAGGATACGCTTTATCGGAAAACTTAAGGCACAAACTATTTTCATCAGTTTCAAATCCGTCATATTTTAGTGATATTTCACGGCATCCGTCCGGAAACTGCGCTTTCACTCCGCATTCACGGTACATCGTTGAACCGAACACGGTCAACTCCTGCTTATACTCGTCAAGCATAGAGTGATTTGAATTCTCATCGCCTATATATTCAAAAAAATAATCGTCGGCATCGCATTTTTCTCCCCAGTGGAGATGACGATTCAATCCATATTTATCCACTCCGAAAACATAGTGAGTGTTTGGTGTTTCAAGAATAAAAATATTATTTTCCTTAATAATAACCGACATAATCCTTCCTCCGTCGCGCAATTATAATCAATTAAATATTACCATAAGTTATACACGAGTTCAATAAAAAATACATTTTATTGTCAAAAAGGGAGCTGCCTATAAGCAACTCCAAGATAAATCGTATTATTATCATATTTACAGCCTATCTATAACAAGATTTCCCTTGTCATTAAATGAAAAATCATACTTTTGAGTCTGCGTTGTGCCGTCATTAAACTTTACCTCAACGGTTACGGTATCATGCGGAAGCTGAGAAAGCGGCATTTCGGGATTTTCTAAAAGCGCATTACTGTTTTCTAAACAAAACCAATTTATTAAGCCTATTTCTGATTCCTTGTTGAAATAATTTTCAAAAGTGTATTCTTGAACCGGTTCTGAAGAAGATATTCTATTATAGTTTTCCGTCGAAGCAAGCCCCATTGCCACAACGGTATAATCATCAAGATTGTTCACGTCGATATTAAAATCAAGTTCAATTCCGTATTCTTTAATCTCACCGTAATCTATATAGTCAACGCCTGCATATTCATCTTTTGACTTCTTTTCGGCATTTTTTAAATAGACGTCATAATCGCCGTTTTTTATATGCTCCATCATTATATCAAGGCGTTTATCGTTACCTTTTCCCTCGTATTCATCTGAATAAGGAACAATAATATCATAATATGAATTATTCTTTACAAGATCATGAAATTTGTCGAAATCTCTAACCATGAAATTATTAAATTTACTTCTGTATGTTACAGATGCAATATTATTTCCGCTGACGGAAAGCACATTTTCGGCAGAATAATTGACCTCAGGTATACCGTATTCATCGCTGCTTACTTCAAGCCGTCCGACAGGGAAAGTGACTGACGCGTTCTCTAAAGGAACGGATACCTCCTCGGCTGATACGCTCATAATAAACCGATTGCCGACTGAATTCCGACCGTCTGCGTTCTGATCATTGCCTGTGTTATTTTTCGACAAAGCCGCAATTCCAAGACCTGCCGCAAGCACTGCAAGGCTTAAAGTGCACGACACCGCGGCGATAAGAAATTTCTTTTTGCTCCTCTTTTTCGGTGCGGCGTCGCTGATTTTTTCATACAGTCTTTTTTCCATATAGAAATCAGGTTTAATGTTTTCGATGCTATTTTTGATTTCTTCACGTTTCATTTGCGTATTCCTCCAATTCAATTTTTAACATTTCTCTGCCGCGTTTAAGACGCATTTTTACTGCCGATTTGCTTATTTTCAGTATCCGCGATATTCCGCTTACAGAGTAATCATAATAATAGTACAAAACTATTACCGTTTTATAGTTCTCCGGCAGGGCAAATAATTTTTTGAGAACATCCAAACGCATATCGCCGTCTGCCGCCGGATATGAGGACAAATCAAAATTAAGTGAAACGTTTTTATTTTTGGATGATTTCAGAAAATCGCGGCAGGTGTTCTGCGTAACTCGTATAAGCCAAGCCTTTTCGTGATCCAAATCTTTAAATGAAGGCGCGGAACAAAGCAGTTTTATAAAAACTTCCTGCAAAACATCTTCGGCGTCATCTTGATTTTTCATATGCAAAAAAGCTATTTTATAAAGCATATCGCCGTAAAGCTTGTACTTGGTTTCAAACTTGCTTTTGATTTGTTCCCTATCCATCGAATCATCCTTTCAACAATAAAACGATTTAAAAACCGAATCGGTCACAAAAAAACGACTGTCTCATGATACCGAGACAGTCATTTCCGATTTACAAAATTTATTATTGCACATCAAAGTTAAGAATTGAAGAAATTACAATTTTATATCCTGCCTCTATCGCTTCAGGGACAAGGCGGTCATAATTATCGCGACGGTTATGGTAATAGTCGGCGGGCGTGGGATCCATGGCTGCAAGACAGGTTGCCGTAATTCCTGCCTGAGTAAATGCCGCCGCATCAGATGAACCGAAGAAAACGTTCGCAAGCTTTGCGTTGCTGTATCCTGCTTCCTTTGCGGAATCAAGAACGAGCTGCGAAAACTCCTTGCTGTTCTGAACGGTTCCCGTCATATCGCGCGAATATATATTCATATACTCAAGATCCGTGAGAGTATCACAGCAAAGGACGACTGTTTCAACTTTTCCGTCAGTCATTTCCTCCTTGTGCTTTTTGGCATATGCCTTAGCGCCGCGAAGTCCTGCTTCCTCTCCGTCGTTTATCATGGCGACAACCTCCGTGTTTTCAAACTCTACGCCTGCCATATCAAGCATACGCAGAGCGCAGACTGCGGCATAAGTTCCCGTGAGGTTATCATTTGCACCGGGAGAAATTGTTTTGAAATCAACAAAAAGATAAAGCGTCACCATAAATACGGCGGTTAAAATATGAAAATAATAGGAATAATTCAGCATAAATTCACCGAATTTGCCCATATCGGCAACGCCTGCTGCTACTGTTATAACTGCAATAACAAATGAAAGCACTCCGCCTCCAATCGCTCCGGCCATGGAGGGAGCGAACAAATTAAACTTACCTTTACCGTAATATATATGACGCCATTCATATGCGGCGTCAATATGTCCGCTGATAATAATTCTTTTTTTTACCTCTCCTCTCGGCTTCCGCACGGCAACAAGATTATGCCCGGTGACCTTTTTGTGTAACGGGTCAAGAAATTTTTTATACATAAGAAATTCCATTACCGTTACAAAAAGACTCGCAAACGTCACAGCGCCGACAATACACTGCGCGGCAAAAAAGCTGTCAAACACCGTGAATGAAATGACAAAGCCCAAAACAACCGCAAGTATAATTACCACAGGAACTGTCTTTGTAAAATGAAGAAATGCCTTCGGCGCCATTGTGTATTCCTCAAAATGTGTTTCGTCGCAGAATTGATCAAGTTCCTTTTTAAGATGCTTTTGCGCTGCAAAACAGTTGTCGCTGCCCGATTCGCGCGGACCGTATTTTTTAATCACATTGGTAATTTCTCTGACGGTAAAATCCACATTTTCCTTTATTACTCCGATGGGAAAGCTGTTAAGTTTCATTTATCTTTCTCCTTTTTCAAAATATTTTTTATTGAGCTTATATTCATAATCGGGATCTCCGTATCTGAACAGCCGTGATATTTTTGCCCTCTGCAAAAGGCCTTTAGACATAGCTATTTTATCAACGGCATACGTTATTCCCAAATGCGTGTAAATGCTTTTATATTCTCTGTAGCGCGAAATAAACTCCGCGTAATCACGCTTTGCGGAGTCAGTCCAGCCCACCTCGCTGATTGCTTCCATTCTCGGATGGAACATAAAATCAACCTTGTCAGACCATGCAATCCATTCTGTCCACATTTCACCCTCAACGCCTATTACGTTACGCTTCGGAACTCCATACTTTTCGGGATCGAAGTTATATGTATTCTTTAAAGGATATATTGCATAAGGGTGATCCAAATAGAAAGATTGATGCTTACTCATAAGTATTTTGCCGCCCTTTTGCGCAAATTTTTCAACGTTTGCGTCTCTTTTTTGCACCCAATACTGAACAACGGCAGATTCGTCCACACCGTCCGCAAGCAAAATTTCATTCCAGCCAATCATATGCTTGCCCTTTGATTTAAGGTATTCACAGAGGGAATTTGTAAGCATCATCTGTAGCTCATACTCGTTAATGAAACCTTTTTCTTTCATAACCCTCTGACAGTCGGGACATTTTTTCCATTCGGAAACATCACATTCATCTCCACCGACATGAAAATATTCAAACGGAAATAACGCGCACACTTCATCATACACATCTTTAATAAACTGCAGTGTTTCCTCTTTTCCCATACAGGCAGGTCTGTTCCAGTCACGCATACCGTCAAGAACGGGAATATTTCCTCCGAAATGCCCCTGAACATCTCTTTTAAGATTTCTGCAGGCAAGATGAGGATATGCCGCAAGCGCAGCGGCAAAATGGGCAGGGACATCAATTTCGGGAACGATTGAAACACAGCGTTCCTTCGCATACGCAACGATTTCATTAATGTCCTTCTGTGTATAAAAACCGCCATAGGGTGTGTTATCCTTTTTTGTGCTGCCCCAGCCGCCGATATGCGTATAAGCACGCTTTGAGCCGATTTCGGTAAGAAGAGGATATTTTTTTATTTCAATTCGCCAACCCTGGTCATCGGTCAAATGCCAGTGAAATACATTCATTTTCAGACGGAATAATTCGTCGATAAGCTTTTTAACATATTCCTTACCGAAAAAATGACGGCTTTCGTCAAGGCTTACTCCCCGCCAACCGTAACTCGGCTTATCCGATATTTCAACACAGGGAATTTCATTTATACCCTCATCAAATCTGCCAAGCATACGCAATGATTGGAGTGCATAATACGCGCCTGTGTTCTCTGACGCTTTGATTAAAATACCGTCTCTGCTGACTTTAAGATAGTATTCCTCTTTTTCAAGCGAAGTATCCTTAAGTATTCTGACGGCCGCGTCTTCACCCCGGGGCGCGGTAAGAAGCGGCAGAGAAAGCTCTGTATAAACTTTATCATCTCTGCTTAGATGAAAACTGCCGTTTTCAATTTTGATACGGTTTGCCTTAGGAATTAAATTAATCATCATTTTCCTCCAAATGCTGTTCAAACTTATTTCCGAAAGTAAAGACGTTTTGATTATAACACAAAATTTCATTGACAACAATACTATTTAAGTAGTAAAATTGTTTTTGCAAATCAAATTACTTCACCATATATTTTACAATTTTTATTCCGCAAATATCTGCCCGTAGCACAATGGCTAATGCATCTGATTCCGATTCAGAAGATTGGGGGTTCGAGTCCCTTCGGGCAGACCATTGCAGGCTGACAAAAAAGAGGTCAGCGCCTGAACCCCGAATAGATCGGGGTTTTTGCATTATTAAGCGTGAAATTCTTACGCCCAATTCATAAATGTATTTATGATACCGCTTTGAATCTAATCTTGAATATACAATTGTCCAGCGGTTCTGTATTTTACCAAAACGTTTGACTATCCTTGGCAGAACCGATTGTTATACTCGCAGCTAAAATAACGCAAAAACCCTAAACCTCAATTGAGATTTAGGGTTTTCTATAGGCTGAATCTGCCTCTGCTGACAAATCAGCAGAGGCAGATTCATATTATGCAAAAGCATTATCTTATACAAGCTCAATTATGCACATTTCTGCTGCGTCACCGCGGCGTGGGCCTGTTTTGATAATACGGCAATAACCGCCGTTTCTTTCTGTATATTTCGGAGCGATTTCATCAAAAAGCTTCTTTACCACGTCTTCCTTAGTTACATAAGAAAGAACCTGTCTTCTTGAATGAAGGGTATCGTTCTTGCCGAGAGTGATCATCTTCTCAGCCATTGCGCGAACTTCCTTTGCTCTTGTAACGGTTGTTTCAATTTTGCCGTTTTCTAAAAGATAAGTGACCATTCCTCTGAGCATAGCCTTTCTATGGTCTGTGGGCCTGCCCAATTTTCTGGTGCCTGGCATAGAAATTCCCTCCTTTAGTCCTCTTCATGACTAAGTCCGAAACCAAGTGATGAGAGCTTTGAGACAACCTCATCGAGACTCTTGCGGCCGAGATTTCTGACTTTCATCATATCTTCTTCGGTTTTACCGATTAAATCTTCTACTGTATTAATACCTGCTCTCTTCAGGCAGTTAAAGGAACGAACAGAAAGATCAAGCTCTTCAATAGTCATTTCAAGAACCTTCTCTTTGCCGTCGTCATCTTTCTCGACCATAATTTCCTTGCTGCCGACTTCTTCTGAAAGGTCAACAAAAAGTTTGAGATGGTCGTTTAGGATTTTAGCTGCAAGCGATGCTGCTTCATCAGCCGGGATCGTTCCGTCTGTTTCAACATCAAGAATAAGCTTATCAAGGTCTGTCTGCTGTCCTACACGAGTGTTCTCAACTGTGTAATTCACTTTAAGAACAGGAGTATATATTGAATCTATTGCAATAGTTCCTATCGGAAGATTCATAAGCTGCTTGTTACGGTCGCAGGGAACATAGCCTCTGCCGCTGTCTGCGGTGAGTTCCATTGTTACGTCCGCTCCGTCATCAAGATAAGCAATATGAAGCTCGGGATTAAGAATCTCTACATCTGAGCTATGCTCAATATCGCCCGCGGTGATTTCACCTTCGCCGTGCGCCTTGATATAAAGAGTCTTTACGCTCTCATCATGAATTTTAAGGATAACATTTTTGAGATTTAAAACAATCTCTGTAACATCCTCTTTAACATGAGGTATTGTAGAAAACTCGTGTAATACACCGTCAATCTTAACGGAAGTGATAGCGTAGCCGGGCAGAGAGGAGAGAAGTACTCTTCTCATACCATTTCCGAGCGTTGTTCCGAAACCTCTTTCAAGCGGCTCAACAATGAATTTGCCAACGCTTCTGCTTCCCTGAGTAGATAACTCTGCTATATTGATATTCGGCTTATCAATTTCAATCATTTAAAAGCCTCCTAAATATTTATTTGTTGCACTAAATAAAAGAAATGATCAACTATTATTTAGAGTAGAACTCAACGATAAGATGCTCTTCAACAGGCGTCTCGATCTCCTCCCTTTCAGGAGCCCTGAGAACCTTAACTTCCATAGCGTCTTCCTTTTTATCCAACCACTGAGGAACAGGACGTGAGCCGTTTGCCTCTGCGATTGTTTTGAATTCATCTGTGGATTTGCTTTTTTCTCTTACAGCAACAACATCACCGGCAGAAAGAAGATAAGACGGAATATCTACCTTTCTTCCGTTTACAGTGAAATGCGCGTGATTTACAAACTGGCGTGCCTGCGCTCTTGAGCTTGCAAAGCCTGCCTCGTAAACAACATTATCAAGTCTTGTTTCACAAATCTGAAGAAGGTTTGTACCGGTAACGCCCGCCTTTCTTTCAGCCATAAGGAAATATTTGTGAAACTGTCCTTCTGCAATACCGTAATAGCGGCGTGCGCTCTGCTTTGCGCGAAGCTGCAATCCGTATTCAGAAGTTTTTTTGCGGTTCTGACCGTGCTGACCGGGTGCATATGAACGGCGTTCAACAGCACATTTATTTGTGTAGCATCTGTCCCCTTTGAGGAAAAGCTTTTTACCCTCACGGCGGCAAAGCTTGCAAGCAGGTCCTGTATATCTTGCCATATCAAGTAACCTCCATTAAATACTATACACGACGTCTTTTTGGCGGACGACAACCATTATGCGGGATAGGAGTAACATCTTTAATAAGAGTAACGCTGAGACCGACTGATTCAAGCGCTCTGATTGCTGATTCTCTGCCGGCTCCCGGTCCCTTAACGTAAACCTCAACACTCTTCATTCCGTGTTCCATTGCAGCCTTTGCAGCCGTTTCCGCAGCAGTCTGAGCAGCAAACGGAGTGGACTTTCTTGAACCCTTGAAGCCCATTTCACCGGCAGACGCCCAAGAAACAGCGTTTCCCTGTGTATCGGCTATCGTAACGATAGTGTTGTTGAAGGTTGACTGAATATGAACTGTACCACGCTCAATATTTTTCTTCTCACGGCGTTTGCGTGAGGTTGTGGTCTTTTTTGTAGCCATACTGCTTGTTTCCTCCTGCGATTATTTCTTCTTGTTTGCTATGGTCTTTTTGGGACCCTTGCGCGTGCGTGCATTATTTTTAGAAGTCTGCCCTCTGACCGGGAGTCCCTTAATATGACGAATACCGCGATAGCAACCGATTTCTTTAAGTCTTTTAATATCGAACGCAACATCTCTGCGAAGGTCGCCTTCAACTGTTACGTTCTCTTCAATGTAATCACGAATTTTAGAAACTTCATCCTCAGACAAATCTCTGCAGCGAGTGTCCGGATTTATTCCTGTTGCTTCAATAATTTGAGTAGCCGTAGTTCTGCCTACACCGTAAATATAGGTAAGACCGATTTCAACTCTCTTATCATTAGGTAAGTCAACACCTGAAATACGTGCCATTTGATATTTACCTCCGATTTATAAGTTCAGGCTTAGCCCTGACGCTGTTTATGCTTCGGATTTTCACAGATAACCATTACTTTTCCGTTGCGTTTGATTACTTTGCATTTGTCGCAAATTTTCTTTACAGAAGGTCTTACTTTCATTCTGAATATCCTCCTTTTATTACTTTGATCGCCAGATTATGCGACCTTTTGTCAGGTCATAAGGCGACATTTCAATCGTAACTCTGTCACCGGGAAGAATACGGATGTTATTCATCCGCAGCTTACCGCTGATATGAGCCAAAACAGTGTGATTATTCTGAAGCGATACCTTAAACGTAGTGTTCGGCAGAACCTCAGTCACTGTACCTTCAACTTCTATCATATCTGACTTTGACATCATTTTACCTCGCTGTATTAATACGAATAAGATGTTTTAATTTAACTGGAATCACATCGCGGCGTAATCGCCAGCAATTGATTGCAAACATCAGAGCGCCGTCATAATAACGGGGCCGTTAGGCGTTACTGCAATGGTATGCTCAAAATGAGCGGCAAGTTTGCCGTCTTCCGTAACGACCGTCCAGCCGTCTGATAATTGTTTTACCTTATAGGTTCCCTGATTGATCATCGGTTCAATTGCCAATGTCATTCCGGGTAACAGTCTGATACCACGACCTTCGTGTCCGAAGTTGGGTACGCTTGGATCCTCGTGAAGCTTCCTGCCTACGCCGTGACCAACAAAATCACGTACGACTGAGTATCCCCTTTCCTCGCAATAGGTCTGAACCGCGTGTCCTATATCGCCGATTCTGTTGCCTGCCACAGCCTGTTCAATGCCTTTATAAAGGCTTTCTCGAGTTGTGTCTATCAGCCGCTTTGCTTCGGGAGAGCAAGTCCCGGCAACAAAAGTGGCAGCATTATCGCCGTTATATCCATTTTTTTCAGCCCCAAGATCTATGCTGACAATATCACCCTCCCGGATGATACGGTCAGCCTTGGGAATACCGTGGATAACTTCATCGTTTATGGAAATACATGCGGTAGCGGGAAAATCATAAAGTCCCAGAAAATTGGGATTTGCTCCCCTTTTCTTTATAAGGTTATATGCAATCCTGTCTATTTCCTTAGTGGAAATACCGGGTTTGACTGCCTCTCCCGCCACCATTAATGCTTCAGCAGAAATCAAGCACGCCTCTTTCATCAGTTCAAGCTCTCTGCTGCTTTTAAGCACTACCATGTTAATCCTCCAATGCCTTAAAGACGAGTGCGGTTGTATCCGCGACCTCCTCCTGACCCTCAACAACAACAAGCTTGCCGAGGTTTGCATAGAATTCTTTAAGCGGCTCGGTCATTTCATGGTATTCGGCCAATCTTGCCATAACCGTTTCAGGAGCGTCGTCTTTACGCTGAACGAGTTCACCGCCGCACGCGTCACAAATTCCATCTACCTTTGGTTTTTTGTAAAGCAGATGATAAGAATTTGCGCACTTGGAGCATACGCGGCGTCCCGATAATCTTGCGGTTATTTTTTCATCCGGCACTTCAATATCAAGTGCCTTGTCGATTGCGATGCCCATATCCTCTAAAGCCTTTGCCTGAGGTATTGTGCGCGGAAAACCGTCAAGTATAAAACCGTTTTCGCAATCTTTTTCCTTTAATCTGTCTTTAATTATTCCGATTACAACATCATCGGGAACAAGCTGACCGGCTTCCATATAAGCCTTTGCCTTGAGTCCCATTTCAGTGCCCTCCTTAAGAGCTGCACGAATGATGTTTCCCGTTGAAACAGCCGGAATATTATATTTCTCAACTATTTTTTCAGCCTGAGTGCCCTTTCCGGCACCGGGCGCGCCGAGAAGTATCAGTTTCATAATTTTGACAACCCTTTCAGTATTAATCAAGGAAGCCCTTGTAGTGACGCATCATCATCTGGGATTCAAGCTGACGTACGGTTTCGAGAGCAACGCCGCACATAATGATGATTGATGTACCGCCTAATGAAATAGACATACCGCCATCGTCTCCTCCTTCAGTGAGCGGAGGAATAGCCGCGTCACAAACGAGAGACCAGATAATCGGGAATAACGCAACAACCGAAAGCATAAGAACGCCTATAAGCGTGAGCCTTGAAATGACTCTGAAAATATAATCCGATGTTGATTTTCCGGGACGAATACCCGGGATTGCCCCATTGTTTTTGCGGAGATTGTTTGCCATTTCGATAGGATTGTACTGAATAGTGCTGTAAAAGTATGCAAAGAAGATTATAAATACGAAATACATACCTGCATACCACCAGGAATCGCTCTGGAAAGCGTCAAAGAATTTTTCCCAGAAAGTTCCTGCATATTTGTCAGAAGAGATAAACATCTGAACGGTAGCAGGAAGCGAAAGAATTGAGGAAGCAAAGATAATCGGAAGAACGCCGCTCATATTGACCTTGATCGGCATATGAGTTGACTGCCCACCGTACATCTTACGTCCTACAACGCGCTTTGCATATTGGATAGAAAGTCTTCTTTCTGCGTTGTCCATATACACAATGTAGCACACCATCAAAACAAATATCACGAGTACAAGAGGAACAAGCACTTTATAAACGGTGCGTCCTGTGCTGAGATACTGGAAAAGCTGTCTAATGAGCGTCGGGAAACGCGACACGATACCTGCAAAAAGGATTATGGATATACCGTTTCCGATACCGTCTATCGTAATTTGTTCGCCGAGCCACATTATGATGGCAGTTCCTGCTGTGAGAACAGTAATAATAACAACAGCCTGGAATACTGCGGCAAAGCCTGTAAACGCAGCGCCGCTTGCGTCTTTCATAAGATAATCGTTTGCGCGAAGGAAGAAATAATATGCAAGCGACTGAATAATTGCCAGCAAAACAGTTACATAACGCGTTATGGAGGCAATCTTCTTTCTGCCCTCTTCGCCTTCCTTCTGCAGTCTTTCAAGAGCCGGAATGGCTACCGCAAGAAGCTGCATAATAATGGAAGAGTTAATATACGGAGTGATTGACATAGCGAAAATTGTTCCGTATGTGAAAGCACTTCCTGTCATAAGACTCAAATAAGTTAAAATTGTGTTTCCTTTACCGATGTCAATTTCACCGGCTATATCAAGAAAGGGAACCGGAATCATTGAACCTATACGGAAAACCAAAATGATAAATGCCGTAAAGATGATTTTCTTTCTGATGTCGGCTATTTTCCAGGCATTAACGAGGGTCTTAATCATTTAAAGCACCTCCACATTGCCGCCTGCAGCTTCAATCTTTGCCTTTGCGGCTTCACTCACGGCCGCGCCCTTAACGGTAAACGCCTTTGTAACGCTGCCCTTTCCGAGAATCTTGATACCGTCAAGTTCCTTTTTGATAAGTCCGCTTGCTTTAAGGCTTTCGGCATCAATAACTGCTCCGCTTTCAAATCTCTCCTCAAGCGATGAAAGATTTACAACAGCATATTCCTTTCTGAATATATTATTGAAGCCTCTTTTCGGAAGACGTCTCTGGAGAGGCATCTGACCACCCTCAAAGCCGGGACTGCGGCTGTAGCCGGAACGCGCCTTTGCGCCCTTATGACCCTTGCCTGCGGTTTTGCCCTGACCCGAGCCTGCGCCGCGTCCTATTCTTTTAACAGCTTTTTTTGAGCCTTCGGCGGGAGAAAGTTCATGTAATTTCATTCTGCTACACCTCCCCTTAGCCTTCAGAAACTTCAACAAGGTGTAAAATCTTTGCGATTTTACCCTGTGTCTGCGCATTGTTCGGCTGGACTGTTACATTTCCAATTTTACGGAGACCGAGTGAGTGGGCGGTGGCAATCTGATCTTTTTTGCTGCCGATTAAGCTTTTTACAAGCTTGATTTTAATATCAGCCATATTTCCACACTCCTTATAAAATTTCTTTTGCAGACTTACCGCGTACCGCAGCAACCTCTTCGGCTGTGCGAAGCTGAGCAAGTCCGTTCATCGTTGCTCTTACAACGTTGTAAGGATTGTTTGAACGTATAGCTTTTGTTCTGATGTCCGCAATACCTACTGTTTCAACAACTGCACGCACGGGGCCGCCGGCAATAACTCCTGTACCTTTGGGGGCAGGCATAAGCAGGACTTCACCTGCGCCGAACTTGCCCTTGATTTCGTGCGGAATGGTTGTTCCTCTTAAAGCAACTTTAATAATATTCTTTCTTGCATCTTCGATTCCCTTGCGGATAGCGTCGGGAACTTCGCCGGATTTTCCGATACCGAAGCCTACAAGACCTTTACCATCACCTACAACAACAAGCGCGGAAAATTTGTAAATTCTGCCGCCCTTTACTGTTTTGGAAACACGGTTGATGGTAACTACTCTTTCTTCAAGTTCCATTGAAGACACGTCAATCTTTGCCATAAAGTATTTCCCTCCTTCGTTAGAACTCAAGTCCGCCTTCACGGGCGCCGTCTGCTACTGCGGCAACGCGGCCGTGATAAACGTAACCGCCGCGGTCAAATACGCACTTTTCAATGCCTTTTGCCTTGGCTCTGTCTGCTAATGTTTTGCCGACAGCCTTAGCTGCCTGTGTGTTTCCGCCGTACTGAGCGAAGTCCTTTTCAACTGTTGAAGCCTGCACAAGCGTTACGCCTGCGACATCGTCAATAAGCTGAACGTAAATATTGCTGAGGGAGCGATATACGTTAAGTCTTGGACATTCAGCCGTACCGGAAATTTTTGAGCGCACTCTTCTATGGCGCTTTTGTCTTGCCTTGTTAGAATCCTGTCTTGAAACCATTGTAATTCACTCCTTCCCTTATTTCTTACCTGCTTTGCCTTCTTTACGGCGGATATGCTCTTCAGCATATTTGATACCCTTGCCCTTATAGGGTTCGGGCGGTCTCTTTTCGCGTACCTTGGCTGCAAACTGTCCCACTGCCTGCTTGTCAGCACCTGAAATGATAATCTGAGTTGCAGACGGACATTCGATTTTAACTCCCTCCGGAGGAGTCATTACAACCTGATGCGAATAACCAAGGTTCATAACGAGATCTGAACCCTGAAGCTGAACACGGTAGCCGACGCCGTTTACTTCAAGAACCTTCTTGAAGCCGTTTGTTACACCCTCAACCATATTGGCAATGAGAGAACGCGTAAGACCGTGAAGCGCTCTGTTTTCCTTGTCGTCATTCGGTCTTGCAACCTTAATTTCGCTGTCTTCAACACTGACGCTGATATTCGGATGCTTATCCATGGTAAGAGAACCGTTTGGTCCTTTTACGGTTACAATGTTGCCGTTGACTGAAAAATCAACACCGGCAGGAACAGCGATTGGCTTTAAGCCTATTCGTGACATCCTAACTGCACCTCCTTACCAAATGAATGCGAGAACTTCGCCGCCAACATTCTGTCTGCGCGCTTCTCTGTCTGTCATTATACCTTTTGAAGTGGAAATGATTGCCACGCCGAGCCCCTTCATAACCTTTGGCATATCCTCAACATTTGAATAAATGCGAAGACCGGGCTTGGAAACTCTGCGCAGACCGGTGATGACCTGTGATTTACCCTCGCCGTACTTGAGAGTGGCACGGATAACACCCTGCTTTCCGTCTTCAATTACTTTGTAGCCTTTGATATATCCTTCATCAACAAGAATCTGAGCTATTGCCTTCTTCATATTTGACGCAGGAATATCTACTGTATCGTGCTTTGCTGAATTTGCGTTACGAATTCTTGTAAGCATATCAGCAATCGGGTCTGTAATATGCATTGATATTTCCTCCTTATTAATTTAGCAATTCTCAGTTCTTACCAAGAAGATTTTGTTACACCGGGAATTTCACCCTTGTGCGCAAGCTCGCGGAAGCAGATACGGCATACGCCATACTTGCGAAGATAAGCGTGAGGTCTGCCGCAGATCTTGCATCTGTTGTAAGCTCTTGTTGAATATTTGGCAGGCCTTGCCGCCTTAACTTTCATTGATGTTTTAGCCACGTTAACCCCTCCTTATTCCGCAAACGGAGCGCCCAATAATCTAAGCAGCTCTCTTGCTTCTTCATCTGTTTCTGCTGTCGTTACAAAAATAACATCCATTCCGCGAACAGCATCAATTTTATCATATTCGATTTCAGGGAAAATAAGCTGCTCCCTGATTCCCATTGCATAGTTGCCGCGTCCGTCAAACGAATTCGGATTGATTCCTCTGAAGTCGCGCACTCTCGGAAGAGCAAGATTGAAAAATCTGTCAAGAAATTCATACATCTTTTCACCGCGAAGCGTAACCTTTACGCCAATCGGCATACCCTCACGGAGCTTGAAGTTAGCAACTGATTTTTTAGCACGGCATACCACCGGCTTCTGACCTGTAATAACGCTCAGGTCTGTTGTGATAGCATCTACAACCTTTGAGTTGTCGCGTGCCTCGCCGCAACCGACATTGAGAACAATCTTATCAAGCTTTGGGATTTGCATAACAGATTTGTACTCAAATTTTTTCATCAGCGCAGGAGCAATTTCGCTCTTGTAGGCTTCTTTTAACCTTGCTGCCATTTGTTATGTCCTCCCTTACTTAAAATTCGTTGCCGCAGCCTTTTTGCTTGCAGACACGCTTGCCGTCTTTATGACCCACTCTGGTAGCCTTGCCGCATTTCGGGCAGACAAGCTGTACCTTTGAGGCATAAAGGGCAGATTCAACATCTATAAGTCCGCCGGGCTCGCCCATCTTGCGGGGCTTAACGTGCTTGGTTACCATATTTACTTTCTTAACGATAACCTTATTTTCCTTTGGACTTACGGCGATAACTTCGCCTTTAACTCCTTTTGATTTGCCGCTGAGAACCACTACGGTATCACCGGCTTTAACAAACATTTTGCTCATATTTCGCACCTCCATTAAAGCACTTCCGGAGCGAGAGAGAGAATCTTCATATAATCTTTATCACGAAGTTCTCTTGCTACCGGTCCAAAAATACGGGTGCCTCTGGGAGTCTTATCCTCCCTGATAATTACGGCAGCATTTTCATCAAAACGAATGTACTGACCGTCGTCACGACGTACACCTTTAGTTGTACGAACGATGACTGCTTTAACAACTTCGCCTTTTTTTACAACGCCGTTCGGGGCAGCCTTTTTAACGGTTGCTACGATGACGTCGCCTATATTGGCATATCTTCTTCCCGAACCGCCGAGAACACGGATGCAAAGGATTTCCTTGGCGCCTGTGTTGTCTGCGACCTTAAGGCGACTTTCCTGTTGTATCACAGCATTTTCCTCCTTCGTACTGCAAAATAACACTTTGCATCTTGCAGTTATTATTTTAAAACTAATTTAAAAAGCCTGTAATTCGTAATGATTACTTTGCCTTTTCAATGATATTTACCACACGCCATCTCTTGTCTTTGCTCAGCGGTCTGGTTTCCATGATCTGCACCTTGTCGCCTATACCGCAGGAATTGTCCTCGTCGTGTGCTTTATATTTTACGGTACGATTAATGATTTTACCGTAGAGAGGATGACGAACCTTGTCTTTAATGGTAACAACAACGGTTTTGTCCATCTTATCGCTTGAAACAACGCCGACTCTTGTTTTTCTGAGGTTTCTTTCACTCATAACAACTGCCTCCTATCTTAATTTGAGCCTGCAAGCTCGATTTCGCGCTCAACTGTTTTGATACGCGCGATATCTTTCTTGACTGCCTTTAATCTCATAGGGTTGTCGAGCTGATTGATAGCCTGCTGAAAATGAAGGTTAAAAAGCTCCTCCTTGAGCTCTGCAAGCTTTGCTGCACGCTGTTCTGCGCTTAAAGCTCTGATTTCCGCTGCTTTCATTATTGCTCGCCTCCCTCTTCTTTAACTACGAATTTGCATTTGATAGGAAGTTTGTTTGCAGCAAGGCGCATTGCCTCGCGTGCAACAGACTCTTCTACGCCGCCGAGTTCAAACATAACCTTACCGGGTTTTACAACAGATACCCAGTAGTCAACGTTACCTTTACCTTTACCCATACGGGTATCGGCAGGTCTTGCCGTAATCGGCTTGTCAGGGAAAATCTTGATCCAAACGCGGCCTCCGCGCTTGGTATAACGGGTCATGGCAACACGGGCAGCCTCAATCTGAGCGGCTGTTATCCATGCAGGCTCTGATGCCTGAAGACCGTACTGACCGTATGTTACTTTATTACCTCTTGCAGCCTCTCCGGTCATACGACCTCTGTGCTGTTTACGGTGTTTAACACGCTTTGGCAAAAGCATCAGCGATTTCCTCCTTCCTTACGGTTGTCTCTGCGGCGGTTGTTGTTTCTTCTCGGAGCTCTGTTTCTTGACTCACGGAGAACCTCGCCCTGATAAATCCATACCTTAACGCCGATACGACCGTATGTTGTTGCCGCTTCGGCAGTTCCGTAATCAATATCAGCACGGATTGTCTGAAGCGGAATCGTACCCTCTTTGTATGTTTCTGTACGGGCAATTTCCGCGCCGCCGATACGTCCTGAAACCTGAACCTTAATACCGCGTGCGCCGAGACGCATTGTATTTCTGATTGCCTGCTTAACAGCACGGCGGAATGAAACACGCTTTTCGAGCTGTGTCGCAATGCTCTGTGAAACAAGTATTGCGTTGAGATCGGGCTGCTTGATTTCCATTATATTAATGAAAACCTGATCGGCGCTCTTGCCTAACTTCTTGGCACAGATAACCTTAAGCTTTTCAATCTCGGCGCCCTGCTTGCCGATAACCATACCGGGCTTCGCACAGTGAATGTTGATTCTTACGCGCTTTGCATCACGCTCAATTTCGATTTTGGGAACACCTGCGCTCTTGAGTGTTTCAAGGAGATACTCGCGGAGCTTGTAGTCGTCTACGAGAGTCTGACCGAAATCACCCTTCTTGGCATACCAGCGGGAGTCCCAGTTTTTGATAACACCGATTCTTAAACCGGTCGGATTACATTTCTGTCCCATCTAACTCTTCCTCCTGCTTAGTCTTCCGTTTCCTTAACGGTGATTGTGATGTGTGATGTTCTCTTGTTTATTCTGTATGCTCTGCCCTGTGCGCGCGGCTGGATTCTCTTGAGAGTCGGACCTGCAGTGACGTTGCAGTAGCTTACATATAATCTTGATACGTCCATATTATGGTTTGTTTCAGCATTTGCCATTGCTGACTTGAGAACCTTTCTGAGCGGCTCTGCAGCAGCCTTCGGTGTATACTGAAGAATAGCCATCGCCTTGTCACAAGGCTGATTTCTTATTAAATCAAGAACAATCTGTACCTTGCGGGGAGATATACGAACGTATGTTGCTTTAGCAGTTGCTTCCATAGTTTAAATCTCCTTTCAATTACTTGGATGTCTTTGAGCCGGCGTGGCCGCGGAATGTTCTTGTGGGAGCAAATTCTCCCAGTTTGTGTCCAACCATATCCTCCGTAACATATACGGGAACATGCTTTCTTCCGTCGTGAACAGCAAATGTGTGTCCTACGAATTCAGGGAAGATTGTTGAACTTCTTGACCAGGTTTTGATAACCTGCTTATCGCCCTTCTCATTGAGAGCGGCAACCTTTTTATAAAGGCTTGCTTCAACATAAGGACCTTTCTTAGTGCTTCTGCTCATTTAATCTTCTCCTTTCTTCTTATTTGCCGTTGCGGCGTCTTACTATCATCTTGTTTGATGCTTTTTTCTTATTGCGCGTCTTGTAACCGAGAGCAGGCTTGCCCCACGGCGTTACGGGACCGGGACGTCCGATAGGCGACTTTCCTTCACCGCCGCCGTGCGGGTGGTCGTTCGGGTTCATAACAGAACCGCGGACTGTCGGACGCCAACCCATATTGCGTCTGCGTCCCGCTTTACCGATTTTAACGTTTGCGTGGTCAGCATTACCGACTACGCCTACAGTTGCCATACAACTGCTCGGAACATTGCGAAGCTCTCCTGACGGCAGTCTTAGAAGCGCGTATGCACCCTCAAGAGCCATAAGTTGTGCGCTGTTTCCTGCTGAACGTGCAAGCTGCGCGCCTCTGCCGGGATAAAGTTCAACGTTGTGAACGATTGTACCGACCGGAATGTTTTCAAGCGGAAGTGCATTCCCTGAAACAATGTCCGCGTGAGGTCCGGCAACGACTTTGCTTCCGACTTTAAGTCCCTCGGGAGCAATAATGTAGCTCTTTACGCCATCCTCATACTGAATAAGCGCAATGTGCGCTGAACGGTTGGGATCGTACTCGATTGTTTTAACCTCAGCAGGAATGTCGAACTTCTGTCTCTTGAAGTCGATTACGCGGTATTTTTTTCTGTTTCCGCCTCCGCGGTGGCGGACTGTGATTCTTCCATAGGAGTTGCGGCCGGATTTTTTGCTTATAGATTCAAGCAATGAACGCTCGGGAGCAACTTTTGAGAGAGAAGAATAATCAGTTACCGACATATTTCTCCTTGACGGAGTGGTCGGCTTATAATACTTAATTGCCATTATTATTTCTCCTTTCCGGATAACTTTGCGATGAGATGGCGCCCATCATACCTCATTATCCGAAATTTTCTCATTTGCTATACTATATTATATATCTGTGCGTGGTTACATCATATCATTGAAGAACTCAATATCTTTTGAATCCTCGGTAAGCGTAACTATCGCTTTTTTCCACGAAGGGGTATAACCGCTGTTTGCACCCTGACGGCGCTCGTGACCGCGGACGTTGATCGTGTTTACCTTTTTAACCTTTGTTCCCGGGAAAACCTCTTCAACAGCCTTTGCAATCTCAATTTTATTTGCGTCCTTCGCAACCTTGAAGGTATATTTCTTCATCATAAGACCTGCCATTGACTCTTCGGTAATGATAGGCTTAAGGATTATATCCTGAGCAGTTTTCATTAGGCATATACCTCCTCAATCTTCTTTGCGGCTTCCTTGAGAACAACAAGATTGGTGCAGTTGAGAATATCATAAACGCAAAGCGTGTTTACGGTTACAACCTTAACTCCCTCAATATTGCGTGCGCTCTTGTAGATGACCTCATTCTTTTCCGGAAGAACAAGAAGAACTTTCTTATCCGTCTTGAGCTTTGCAAAAACATCGGCCATAGCCTTCGTTTTGATTCCGTCAAACTCAAGCTTGTTGAGAACCATCATCTCCGATTCCGCAACCTTGCTTGAAAGCGCAGACTTCATTGCGAGTCTCTTTACTTTCTTGTTTAAATTGACCTTATATTTCCTCGGCTTCGGACCGAGAGCAATGCCTCCGTGCGTCCACTGCGGACTGCGTGTCGAACCCTGACGGGCGCGTCCTGTTCCCTTCTGTCTCCATGGCTTTGCGCCGCCGCCTGAAACTTCCGAACGAGTGAGAGTTGACTGCGTCCCCTGACGCTGTGCAGCAAGATAGCTGACAACTGCAAGATGCATTGCATAGCCGTTCGGCTCAATGCCGAAAACGGAATCTGCAAGTTCCATTTTGGAGGTCTTGCGTCCTTCCTGGCTGTAAACCTGAACCTGTGCCATTATTTATCTCTCCTTTCGTTAAGCCTTAACCGCGTCTGCGATTACTACAATTCCGCCCTTGGGACCGGGAACGGCGCCCTTGATTGCGATAAGATTGTTTTCTGCATCAACCTTTGCAACCGTGAGGTTCTGAATTGTTACTGTTTCATGACCGTAATGACCTGCCATTTTTCTGCCTTTGAATACTCTTGAGGGACTTGAGCAGGCACCGAGTGAACCCTGATGACGGGCATTGGGACCTGTACCGTGTGATTCACGAAGTCTTGAAAAATTCCAGCGTTTGATGGCTCCTGATGTACCGTGGCCCTTTGAAGTTCCCTTTACATCAACAATTTCACCCTCTGAGAATGTATCCGCCTTGATTATGTCGCCCACATTAAGTACAGAGCAGTCATCAAGACGAAACTCTTTAAGCGTTTTCTTCGGAGCAACGTTGTTCTTGTCAAAGTGACCTTTCATCGGCTTATTTGTTCTGTTGATTTTAACATCGCCGAAACCTACCTGAACCGCCTCATAGCCGTCATTCTCCGTTGTTTTTTTCTGGGTAACTACACACGGACCGGCTTCGATTACCGTTACGGGAATTACCTTTCCGTCCTCAGTGAAAATCTGCGTCATGCCGATTTTCTTACCGATTAAACCTTTCTTCATTCTATTTTCCTCCTTGGTTATTGGTTGGATTTTCCAACTTGACCTCGGCCGCGTTTTGCGAAATTACAATTTAATTTCTATTTCAACGCCTGCCGGGAGCTCAAGACTTGTCAGAGCTTCAACTGTTTTGTTTGACGGTCTGAGTATGTCTATGAGTCTTTTGTGTGTTCTCTGTTCAAACTGCTCACGACTGTCCTTATACTTATGAACAGCGCGGAGAATTGTGATGACCTCTTTCTCTGTCGGAAGCGGAATCGGTCCGCTTACCTGAGCACCGGTATTCTTCGCAGTTTCAACGATTTTTTCCGCTGCCTGATCAACAAGGCTGTGATCATAGCCCTTAAGTCTGATGCGGATTTTTACTTTGCTTGCTGCCATTTACTTTTCCTCCTGAAAAATATTGGTGCGAGTTATTATCGGATTTTTCAAACACCCAGCCGTGTGTTTCAACCCTTTCTGTTTAATTACCGAATGACAAAGAATCATTCGGGCACAGATTTATTCACACAGCCACAGACGTTCGCAAGCCGCCTGCGTATTATGAATTCCAATATGATTTCGCCCGGTTTTAAATCGGACATACTCCGCCGAAATTCCCGTTCAGTGCAGCAATCACCCTGAACGCCACCTCCGGCATCTACGCATATCTTGTTGTGCGGAACAGGACTGATTATCTCTTCGCTTTTCCGCACGCTTGTGTATTATATTATATATATAAAAGTTTGTCAAGCATTTTTTGTAAAAATTTTCTTATGTAATTTTCCACAACAAATCGCATAAAAATTCTGTATAATTGCACAAATATATATTTAGTCACTCTTGAAGTGAATTTCCACTCACACCACAATATATTGATAACGAAGCATTCTTAAAATTTGTTCATTGCAACCGAAGCTCCTATACTTCGTCATAATCGTCAATGCGCATTTTTTTATTTTCATAGAAAATGTTTTTCCTGTTCATTTCATTATCGGAGCACATATTATACAAACATAAAATTGAATAAAAAAACAGCGCCGCTGTTCAACGTACTGATTTTCAGACGGTCGAACGGAGACGCTGTTCTTTTAATATGATTTATGCCGTGGTTTTAAGCGAGAGCTTGAGCTTATCGGCAATCATTGCAATGAATTCGCTGTTGGTCGGTTTGCCGCGCTGACTCTGTATCGTATATCCGAAATAAGAGGAGAGCACGTCAACATCTCCCCTGTCCCACGCCACCTCTATGGCATGACGAATTGCACGCTCAACACGGGAAGACGTTGTGTTATACATCTTTGCGACAGTGGGATAAAGCAACTTTGTAACCGAGCCAAGCATTTCGGAATCCTCAACAGAAAGTTTAATCGCGGTGCGCAAATACTGGTAACCCTTTATGTGAGCAGGCACGCCGATCTGCCGCATAATATCGGATATGACGACCTCTATATCATTATCGGCAAATGACGATGACGAGCGTTTTTGCTTTTCTGACTTCCATGAAGTCAGCCTCTCAATTCTCCTTGCAACCGACTGAGCAGTTACAGGCTTAATAAAATAATAATCAGCGCCGGCATTTATCATCTGTTCTTCAAATTCCGCGTTGTCAACAGAAGAAAGAAGAAGTATGAGCGGCTTTTCGGCAAGAGACTCCGAGATATGCTCCAGCACATCCGCACCATCCGCGTGGGACATAAAGGCGTCCATAAGCACAGCGTCAAAATGCTGCGAATCTATCAGCGCTATCACGCGCATTCCGTCCTTTCCCGTAAGTACAACGTCAAACCCCATTGCCTCAAGTTCTTTTTTGCATTCTTTGCCGAATGAAGCTGAATCATCGGCTATAAGAACCTTTAAATTGTTTTTCATGAGAAACCTCCTTTTTGTGATTTTCAATCACATATTAACATATAAGGAAAAAATATTCAATAGTTTTTTCAAATTTTAGTGATTTTTTTTCACTTTTTCGTTTTTTGCTTGTTTCCTTCTTTTTTCGCCATATAACCATAAAAAAAAACCGAGGAGTTATCCTCGGATTTTAAAATTTATTTTATTTTTTTCTTCTTTTTTCAAATATCTTATCCGAAGCTGTCCAAGCGCAGGCAAGCACAAGCCCCGCAACGGTAACAACAATTCCGGCATTCATATAAGGCGTTTTGAATTTCATCTCAATGGTGTGCGTTCCTGCCGTAAGGTCGATTCCCATAAAAGTACCTGCAAGCTCTTTGAATTCCGTTTTTTCTCCGTCAACATAAACTTGCCAGCTTTCGGCATACGGAATTGTTATCATAACGGTGCTGTCCGTATCGGTTGTATAAGTTCCCGAAATTGTGCTTCCGTTTATATTCAGGTCGGTGCTGCTTGCCGATGAAAGCGTATTGATTGCCTTTTCAAATTCATCAAAATTAAGCTGTGCGGTATAAAGGGTATGCTTGTCCTTACTGTCGGAAATATGCCTGATTTCAAGCTCAACAGTATCCCCTGCCTTGTAATCGCCGATATATACAGCGTTTATCAGAAAACGCTGGCATATATTCTGAACATATTCTCCGTCAACATAAAGCTCGCAGTTTTCTTTATAATCGTTTGAATGAAAGTCCGTACCCTCGGTATAAACATACATTGGTCCGTCTTCTGTTGCAGTAAGAGTATAGACTTCTTTTCCGTCATTAAAAGACGAAAGCTCTATATCGGTATCGGAATAGACCTGCGTTTCCCGACCGAGCATCAGAGAAAGGAGCATTTCCTGATTTTCAAATGGATTAAGTCCATATTGAGGGAATTTCGTCATATCGTCCGCAACATTATAGGCAAGAGGCAGAGCATAGGGATTTACATAAACGGAATAACCCTGCGGAAGAGGAGCTGAAACCTCCGTTTTTTCAAGATAAGGAATATCCGTGTGCATAAGATATTTTATTCCGAGAATAGAATCGGTCAGCAACAACGGACTGTTCCAATACATATCTGTCGGAAATTTAATATTTCTTGCGATTTCATCCTCAGGATAATCTGTGGGATCTGAATAGCCCATATGGGCAAAGAATCTGTCCGCATTCGGGTCATAGGTTGAACTGTAATGCTCTATACCGTTATAACCGAACATCATTGCTTCGCAGGTGGCAACTTCAGAATCTGTCTGTTCAAGATAGGAATAGCTTTTTTCAAATCTGTAAAACGAGGATTCACGCGCCTCAAGTTCATCAACAAGCGCCTGTGTATTTTCTATGTATTCGGATAATTCGGAATTTGAGAGATTATACTCCCTGTATGCTAAAGCGGAATTAACTCCTAACTCCGCAAAAAGAATCCCTGCGGCGGCAATCAAAGCGCCTGTTCTGATAAATACAAGCTTTCCGCTCTTTCCTTTTCCGCTGTAAATAATTAGCAGCAGTACGGCATAAACAATATAGACAAAAGCATAAGCCATCGCATAAAATCTATATTTGTAGCTGTTTGTCAAATCAAGAACTAAGACTATAGAGCCTATCAAAAGCAGTGCTTTTGCAAGCGCACTTTTATTAATTTTGCCGCTGTTTTTCTGAATTTCATAAAGCACGGCTGCCGAAAGCAAGATCATTGTAAAGCCGAACACAAAAGCATATCTGTAGAAAAACGAATAGCTTTCAACAAACGCGGTCCAGAGCACCTCTATCTGCTTAAAGCAGAAACTGAAAGTCATAAACAGGAAGAGAACACCTGCCGCAATTCTTTTTTTGATATGAATTCTTTTATCAAAGAAAAGATAGGCTACAAGCAGAACCGCTATGCCGCCGCAATAGAGCACGGGAGAAGTTTTGGTATTGATTGTTGCGTTCAAATCAAAACCGGTAAACGTATAAAGCCAGCTGAAATTCATTTCAGGTTTAAAGAATCTGAAATTTGCCTTTGTGCCTACCAGCGAAAGACACGAAGGCAAAAGAACAACGGCGCTAATCATAACACCGATCACCATAGCGGCAAGGGTGCGCACACAATCTGAAAAAGCATTTTTAAGAGAATTCTTATAATCCTTATAATCATACTTTAAGGCAAGCTCAAACAGAAAATAAACACCTGCCATCAGACAGGCCATATAACCTGTGTACCAGTTTGAAATTATCGCTACTGGGACTGAGAAAAACAGCAGTCCTTTTTTCTTGTTATAGAGAACCTCGTAGACGCCGAGGCAGATAAGCGGAAGCATAACTACGCCGTCAAGCCACATGATATTACGGCAGTAATAAATATTATATTCCATCAGCGCATAGCTTGTTGAAAGCAGAAGCACCGCCGCCGAATGGATATTAAATCTTTTTTTGACAAAATAAGCGCTTGTAAGTCCCGAAAAGGCAATTTTAAGTACAGTTATTACCGAAATAAAAATACCAAGCTGTGATTTTTTGAAGAACAAAAGAATAATATTAAGCGGACTTGTGAGATAATATGCCCATAGACCTATCAGCTTTCCGCCGAGAGATTTTCCCGCAGAATAGGCAACACCGGCATCACCGTGCAGGACATCCCACATATAGCCGAAATAATCTTTATACTGATATTTTAAATCCCACATCAGCATATTTGTATCGCCGAAAGGGGCTATACCCGTAACATAAAACGCAGCATAGGTTATCAAAGCCGGAACTGCAAATGCAAGGAACAAAAGAGGAATTACGCTTTGCTTTTTCTTAACAAGAGGACTCATTTTTACACCACCGTATATGTTAAACTAAAAATCAACATATTTTAGCATATGTATTCCATGTTTTCAAGTACAAATAAGAAAAGCCGCGATCAGGAAAGAAGATTTTTCAAACCATGACTGCGGTTTTCATTTAATTTCCCGAAATCTTTGAAGCAATCCTTACAAGAGGCTTTTTCAGACGTTGCTCAAGCTGCACGATTTTTTTATCTTTTTCTGCAATTTTGTCATTAAGACGATTCATTTCCTGAACAGCGTCCTGCTTTTCCTTTTTGATTTTGGAAAGCATATCGCCCTTTCTCAGCGAATCTGCTCTGTAGCCCGCAGGCTCGGCTGTTATAATTTCGAACCGTGACCTTTCGGCAGGAGACAAAAGAGACTGCTTTTCTTTTTCTTCCTTTGCTATTTGAGAATACATCAACCTTGAATTATGAACAAGCCTGTCCATAAAACGATATACGGCATTTTGCTGTTCAGGTGACAGCGTACCAAAGCGTTCCTCCAAAGCAAGCAAATCATGATAACAGGCAAAATAACCATAGCAGTGTCTGAATTTCTTTTCGGAAGTTGTTGTTGACTCGGCGCGGTATCTTCTCTTGAAATACGCTTTTTTAATATATCCTGTCCTTTGGGCGAAAACCATATTTATAAGAGTAAAGACATTATCTTCAAAAATAATGCCCTCGTGGAACAGAACTCCGCTGTTTCTCAGATATTGCGTTCTGATAAGCTGGAGACACGGTGACGCTCTGAATTCATTATTGTCTGTCATTTTGCGGAAAAGCTCAGCGCCGGCACAGCATTCGGGATAATTATTTTCTCTCAGATAATAATGAAGCAGAGATTCGGACACGTCATATCCCTCAGAGCAAAAGCCCGTTCCGTCAAAATATAAAGCGTCAAGATGATTCTTTTCTGCGGCAGCATAAAGTTCCTCAAGTGCATTTACTTCAAGTATATCGTCCGCGTCCATAAAATATAAATATTCGCCTGCCGCTTCGGTAAGTCCTCTGTTCCTTGCGGCAGACTGCCCGGAATTGTCCTGACTTATAATGCTGATCCGACTGTCATTCTCTGCACAGCTTTCAAGAACAGAGAGCGTTTTATCTGTTGAACCGTCATTTACACAGATAACCTGAATTTCCTTCAGGGTCTGGTTTAAAATGCTGTTCAAACAATCCTCAACATATTTTTCTACATTATAGGCAGGAATAATCACCGAAACACAGATTTTCATCAAACGCATCTCCATATTAATTTAATACTTTAATTATATCATACAGAGCGCCTTTAATCAACCTCATTCATTCTGTGATTCTTCAAGCATTGTCTGCGCGAAAATGCCGTATCCTCTTTGCGGATTATTTACTATAACATGCGTTACCGCACCGACAAGTTTTCCATTCTGAATAATCGGCGAGCCGCTCATTCCCTGAACAATTCCGCCGGTTTTTGAAATCAAATTTTCGTCTGTTATTTTTATTATCATATTTTTAACTTCGTCGTTATACGAAATCCTGACAATTTCGGCAGAGTACACCTGCGGACCGCTTTCGTCGACGGTGCATATAATCTGCGCAAAACCTCTTTCCGTTTCCTGAGGAGTTGCCACCTCATATTGACAGCAGAGCGAAACGTCTGTGTTTTCATCGTATTTTCCGTAAACGCCCTCATCCGTGTTTTTTATCAGGCTGCCTATTGATTTGCTAAGAAAATCACAGCTGAGCGAGCCTGTTTCACTTGCTGTAGACTTTGTGACGGATGTCACCTTTGTTTCAACGGCTTCGCCGTTTAAAATCGGCATTATTTCTCCCGTATCAACATCTGTTACAGGATGACCGAGCGCCGCAACAGTCCCCACCGACGGATTAAAAAATGTCACTGTTCCTATCCCCGCAGTTGAATCGCGCACCCACATTCCCGCCTTAAAGCTTCCTTCATTGTCAATATAAACAGGAGCGAGCGTAAATGTTTTGTATTCATCAGCGCGTTTAACGGTGATTTCATATTTATCGCCGTTGTTGTCGTTGAAAATTTCCTCCACCTCGTCTGAAGAATACACCTTGAGTCCGTTTATCGAAATAATAACATCGCCTACTTCTATTCCTGCTTCTCTTGCCGGATTGACGGTTTTTCCCTCAACGTTTATATCCTTTGTGCCCACAACAATAACACCGTTTGTGTAGAGTTTTATTCCGAAAGGCTGACCTGATACAAGCACGCTTCTGCTGTCGGAATTGATTATTTGCTCGCTTTTAACCGGTATAATGCCGAACAGCTTTAAATCAGCCGTATTCGTTCCTACAGACTGCGCGCTTTGATAATCTACGCTTGCATCTTTTATATCTGAAACACTATAGATTTTTTCAACAATCCTGTCCGAGGGATCTATCACAGTCAAACTGTCGGGGAGAGCCGCCGAACCGATAATTATAAAAGGATATGCAACCGCAAGAAACGCGGCAAAAACAAGATCAAGAATACGAATTGCTTTTTTCATATGACCACCTTGATTATTATTGCCGCAAAAACATTAATTAAAATTATGAAAATTCTTGAAAAAAAACGGCGGCATAAATGCCACCGAGCAATTCTTTGAATTGTTTATAATTCAATCAGTTCATAATCCGTTGTTCCTATGCCGAGTTCTTCCGCTGCTTCAATGGTGTGAGCACCGTTTCGGCTTTCAATTCTTTCAATAAGATGATCACGTCCCGGATCATCCGTTGCGGCATAAACAAGATCAAGACAAGCTTTATCCGCCGCAACAGGGTCAAGCGAAGCAAGAATACCGATGTCTGCCATACAGGGATCTTCCGCAACTGCGCAGCAATCGCAGTCAACGGACATATTTTTCATTACATTTATATAAACTGCGTTGCCTGAAAAATAATCAACAACAGATGAGGCGGCATCCGCCATAGATTCGAGAAAAGAATCGTGATCCGAAGTCCAGAAGTTTTCCGGCACGCCCGCGCCGTGAATATACGCCTTCCCGTATGAGGACGCGATTCCGATTGAAAGCTGTTTGAGCGCACCGCCGTAACCGCCCATCGGATGACCCTTGAAATGCGAAAGCACAAGCAGAGAATCATATTCGGATAGATTCCTGCCGACAAAATTTTTCTTTATTATCTTTCCATTAGGAATTGAAAGTTCCAAATCAGGTCCTACGGCATCAAGCAGGTCAACTTTGAAAAATTTGCTCCATCCGTGCAGTTCAATCGTTTTCAAATGTTTTTCCGTTGTGTTGCGCTCGCCGTCATACGCAGTGTTACATTCCGTAACGGTTCCGCCGATGTAATCAATAATATCCTTCCAGAATTCGGGCCGCAGGAAATTCTGATTCCCGACCTCTCCCGAATGCACCTTAACCGCAACTTTTCCGTCAAGTTCCTTTCCAAGCGCCTTATACAGCCTGAGTACCTCATCAGGCGTTATCTTTTTTGAAAAATAAACCTTTGATTTCATAAAAATTGATACACTTGTATTATAAATAATTATATACCGGTTGTAAATAAAAATACCAATTATTAAAAAATCCGTCTGATTTACACGCAGACGGATTTATCCAATCAAAAATTATAAAAGCAGTTAAATGGATACTTCCATCGCAATCTGATACAGTTTCTCATCAATATGCTTTGTCATATTAAGGGCTTCAAAAATATCAAAATCCACAACCTTTCCCTGCTGCGTTGCAACAACACGGTTTCCGATATTTTTCATCAGAAGCTCCTTAACTGCATAGTTGCCCATACGTGTTGCCATAACTCTGTCCTGAACGGTTGGAGAACCTCCGCGCTGTATATGACCGAGGATACAGGCTCTTGATTCTACTCCTGTTTTTGACTGAATTTCCTTTGCGAGTTCCGTAACATTAACGCCTACGCCTTCGGCAACAACGATAAGAAAATGCTTTTTATCGGTGCGCTGTGTGCGTTTCATTCTTTCAATTACGTCCTTTTCAATATCAAACTTTATTTCGGGAATAAGAATCGCCGTTGCTCCGACAGCAATACCCGCGTTGAGCGCAAGGTATCCGGCGTGACGCCCCATAACCTCAACAACGGTGCATCTGTCGTGTGACTCTGTTGTATCGCGCACACGGTCTACGCATTCCATAATTGTGTTGAGACAGGTGTCATAACCTATTGTATAGTCGCAGCAAGCAATATCGTTATCAATAGTCCCCGGAATTCCGACGCAGGGTATTCCGCGTTCCGACAAATCACGCGCTCCTCGGAAAGAGCCGTCTCCTCCGATGACAACAACACCCTCAATGCCGTGTTCCTGACAGGTACGTATAGCTTTTCTCATACCCTCCTCGGTCGCGAACTCAACCGAACGGGCGCTGTAAAGCTTCGTTCCGCCACGATGTATAATATCCGAAACGGAACGCAAATCCATTTCAACAAAATCTCCGTTTATCAAACCGTTGTAGCCGCGTATAACACCAAGCACGCGGATTCCGTTTTCACAAGCGGTTCTCACAACGGCACGCACGGCGGCATTCATGCCCGGCGCGTCTCCGCCGCTTGTCAATACAGCTATCGTTTTCATTGATTTCTTCCTCCAATCCGTATTCTGAACAATTAACATAATTTTACTTAAAGTACGTGTAAAAGTCAATAGTATTTCATTACTCTATAAACGCCACATTTTCGTTTCCGAGTATACGTTTAAGCTCTGAAAGCATCGTTTTATTTACGTCAACAAACATATTCTTTCCCTGAAGTTCATATTTTTTTTCATTTTCATAATAAAAATACAACGGATACTGACCCTCAAATATAGACGTTATTGTTTTTGCTCTCGGCAGATTTTCATCTGACCTTGAAGTAAATCTCAGAAACAGTCCGCGCCGCCTTCCCTTTTTACTTTCGCTCTTCTGCGCATCTGCCTTTGAAATATCAGCCTTGTCCGCAGAAGGCGCACCGTTTATTACATCGGCAAGCACCTTTGCTTCCTTTTCCTCCTCGAGCGACAGCGTGCCTTTTACGGTTATAACCGTTCCCTGTATCAGATAATTACCGCAGTTTTCAAATGTATTCGGGAAAACGATTATTTCGATCGAGCCGAGCAGGTCCTCTATTGTGACAAACGCCATATTTTTACCGTTTCGTGTTTGCTTGAGCGTTATATGAGTAATGATTCCCGCAATCGTCACCTTGCCCTGGTCTTTGTATACCGAGTGTCCGTCTCCGCCTGCTTCAAGCAAATCTATTGTCCTTGCGTAACCGAGACTGTTTATTGCATTCTCATATTTATCAAGCGGATGACCCGAAAGATAAAGCCCCGTCATCTCTTTTTCCATTTTCAAAAGCTCGGCTTTGGGGAACTCATCAACATCGGGCATATCAAACTCAAATCCGAAAGCGTTGTCATCTGTTCCGAGATCAAAAAATCCGACCTGCCCGTACATCGTCTTTCTTCTGTATTCCTCAAGATTACTGACAAGCGCAGGCAGCGCCTGAAGCATCGCCCTGCGGTTTGAGCCGAGAGAATCAAGCGCGCCGCACCTGATAAGGCTTTCAACGGCACGTCTGTTGAAATGTCCTGTCTGCATACGCGAACAGAAATCAAAAAGGTCTTTGAATCTGCCGTTTTCCCGTTCCCTGATTATCTCATCAATAAATTCAGATCCGAGATTTTTAATTCCGAGAAGACCGTAGCTTATAACGTTTCCATTTGCCGAAAAACCTTTCATAGATGTGTTTATGTCGGGAACGGACAACCGCAGTCCGAGTTTTTTAGCCTCGGCAATATATCTTGCAACTTTATTAGACGAATCAAGAACAGAGGTGAGCAGCGCCGCCATAAACTGCGCCGGATAATATCGTTTGAGATATGCCGTTCTGTATGCAACAAGAGCATAGCACGCGGCATGTGATTTATTGAACGCGTACTTAGCGAATTCAGCCATTTGGTCAAATATTTCATTCGCCGTGCTTTCGCTTATTTCGTTTTTGGCGCATCCCTCAATAAAGGTTTTGCGCTCTGCCTCCATAACATCCTTTTTCTTTTTGCTCATTGCACGCCTTACAACATCCGCTCTTCCGTAGGAATAGCCGGCAAGACTGCGGAATATCTGCATAACCTGCTCCTGATAAACCATGCAGCCGAAAGTATCCTCAAGAATAGGCTTTAAAAGCGGAGTGCTGTATGTGACTTTTTCCGGATTATGCGAATTATATACAAACGTATCTATCTGCTTTGCGGGACCCGGGCGATAAAGGGAATTTGCGGCAATAAGATGTTCAAGCCTTGTAGGCTTAAGATTCATCAGCATTTGCTTCATTCCGCTTGATTCAAACTGAAAAATCCCCTCCGTCTGTCCTCTTGCAAAAAGCTTGTATACCTCGGGATCGTCTATGGAAATATCGTTTATATTTATTCCTGCGTTCTCCGAAGCTTCTTTTATAACAGTCAGCGTGCGCAGACCGAGAAAATCCATTTTCAGAAGACCGAGTTCTTCAAGCGTTGTCATAACGTACTGCGTAACAACAAGTCCGTCGTTTGTCGCAAGCGGAACATATGAGGAAACCGGATCGTGAGTGATAACTACGCCTGCCGCGTGCGTTGAAGTGTTTCTCGGCATACCCTCAACTTTACGCGCCGTTTCTATCAGCTCGTTGACCTTGCTGTTTTCCTCCATAAGCTGCCTTATTTCCTTCGATTTTTTAACAGCTTCATCTATGCTTATATGAAAATCATTCGGAACAAGCTTTGCCACAGCGTCAACAGAGGCATACGGCATCCCCATGGTTCTACCCACATCGCGTATTGCCGCCCTCGTCTGAAGCGTTCCAAAGGTCACTATCTGTGCAACGTGATCCGCACCGTATTTTTCTGTAACGTAGTCTATAACCTCCTGCCTGCGTTCATAGCAGAAATCTATATCAAAATCAGGCATTGAAACTCTTTCGGGATTCAGAAATCGTTCAAAAAGAAGGTTGTACTTCATTGGATCAACATCGGTAATTCCTATGCAGTATGCGGCAATAGAGCCTGCGCCCGAGCCTCTGCCGGGACCGACGGGTATACCCTTGCTTTTTGCGAAAGAAACAAAATCAGCAACTATTAAATAATAATCCGTATATCCCATTTTGTTGACTGTTTCAAGCTCATATTCGAGCCGTTTCCGATATTCATCGGGAGGATCACCGTATTTATCGGCAAGTCCCTCAAAGCAGAGCCTTTTGAAATATTCAAAATGATCAATACCGCCGGGAGTTTCATAAAACGGGAGTTTCGTCTGTCCGAATTCAAAATCAAAGCAGCATTTTTCGGCAATTTTTACAGTATTATCCACAGCTTCCGGCACATCCGAAAAAAGAGTTCTCATTTTATCTTCGGATTTGAGATAAAACTCCTCCGAGTGAAATTCAAGTCCTGTATCTTCGCCTAAAATATGGTTTGTCGCAATACAGATAAGAACCTGCTGAATTTTGCTGTCCTGTTTTTCGATATAGTGCACATCGTTCGTTGCGGCAAGAGGTATTCCGGTCTCGCGTGAAAGCCGCTTAATTCCGTCATTGACGATTTTTTGCTCTTCAAGACCGTGATCCTGTATTTCAAGATAATAGTTGCCGTCTCCAAAAACATCTCTGTACCAAAGAGCGGTGCGTTTTGCCGAATCATAATCACGCTGAAGCAGCGCCTGCGGTATCTCACCGGCAAGGCAAGCGGAAAGACATATCAGTCCCTCGTGATATTTTTCAAGTATGTCGTGGTCTATTCTCGGTTTATAATAATATCCCTCTGTATAAGAAAGAGAGACTAATTTTATAAGATTCTTATATCCTGTTTCGTTTTTGCAAAGAAGAATAAGATGGTTGTAATCCTTGTCGAGCGTTTTGTCCTTGTCGAATCTTGTTCTCGGCGCGACATATGCCTCGCAGCCAATAACAGGCTTTATCCCCTGTTTTTTGCATTCCTTGTAGAAATCAACGGCGCCGTACATATTCCCGTGGTCAGTCAAGGCAAGCGAAGTCATTCCGAGTTCCTTTGCCCTTGATACGAGCTGTTTGATACGGCACGCTCCGTCAAGAAGAGAATATTCAGTATGGACGTGAAGATGGGTAAACATAATTACAGTTCCTCTGAAATATCAACAATTCGTTTTAATCTGTGGTTGACTCCGCTTCTGCTCAGCGGAGGATTGCAGAGCGCCGCAAGTTCCGAAAGGCTCATATCGGGATTTTCATATCTTAATACGGCAACCTCGGAAAGGCTTTCGGGAAGATAATCTCTGCCTTTGATTTTCCATATTTTTTCTATTGCTTGCAGCTGCTGTGCCGCCGCGTTTACCATTCTTCCTATATTTGCTGTTTCGCAGTTTGCTCTTCGGTTTGCCTTGTTCCTGAAATCCTTTAATATTTTAACGTTCATCATTTCAAACATAGCGTCTGACGCGCCCATAAGATACAGACAGTCCTCTATCGTTTCGCTTTCCTTAAAATAGATAACATTATAGCCGTATCGATATAAATATTTGGGATTGAGTTCCATTTCCTCAAGCATTGTCAGAAGACTTTTTGAAAGATTCAAATACGCAACGGTGAATTCAAGATGATAGTCCTTTTCGGGCGAGGAGACTGTTCCGCACGATAAAAACGCTCCCGCGATAAAAGCGTTCGCACATTTTTCGCAGTCAAAATTTGAATGATTTATCTTAAGGCTGCCGCCGCTTTCATGACCAAAAGCTTTGAAAAGCTTTGCAGCGTCGCTCTTTTCCTTTACTGAAACGGTGAAATTTCTGCCGTGAGGTGAAATTTTTGTGTCTGTGTTTATATTGAAAATCTGCATAAGCAGAGCGGCGTAAAGAGCGGCTATGCTTTCATTTTCCGTCTGGATTGAAATTGAGTTTTCCGAAAAGCTCTTGCCGAAAATGCACATACCGTAAAGCAGCGACCTTTTACAACAGCTGCTTTCATATTTATTCCCGGCAAGCTCTTTTTTTACGTTCATTGAAAAAGACATTTTTACTTCTCTATTTTCTGTCTATATCTCTGTGGTTTACGGAAACATTATCCCATCTCTTGCAGAAATGCTCTTTAAGAGCCTCCGCTATCGCAACAGAGCGGTGATTTCCACCCGTACAGCCTATTGCAAAAACGATCTGACTTTTTCCTTCTTTGATATAAAGCGGATTAAGAAAATCCAACATATCTATCAACTTGTCCAGAAGCTGGCGTGATTCTTCAAAGGAAAACACATAATTTTTTACATCTTCGTCAAGACCGGTCTGGCTTCTCAGCTTTTCGACCCAGTACGGATTAGGAAGACATCTTACATCAATTACAAAATCCGCCTCGTTCGGAATTCCGTGCTTAAAGCCGAAAGACATAACGTGGATGTTCATAACATCTCTGTCTCCGCCGAAAAGGATCTGCGTAAGACGTGTCCTGAGCTGATTTCCCGATATGTCTGACGTATCTATAACATAATCCGCCCTTGAGCGCAGCGGACTGAGAATTTCTCTCTCATATTCAAGAGCGCGCGTAATATCTCCGTTGAATCTGTCAGAAAAAGGATGTTTCCTTCTCGTAAGCTTATAACGCTTGAGAGCTATATGCGTTTTTATATCAAGATAGACAAAGCGTATATCGTAGCCGAGTCTTTCAGCGTCGTTCACAGATTCAATTATCCGATCAAATTTATCTGTAGATCTAATATCGACAACTATGGCTATTTTGTTCCGCCTGTCATCGGATGACAGCAATTCAAGAAAGGTATTCAAAAGAAGAGGCGGCATATTATCAATACAATAATATCCCACATCTTCCATAAAGCCGATTGCCGTTGATTTTCCCGCACCTGACAGACCGGTAATAATCACAAGTTCCTTTTTATTCATCATTCAGTTACCCTTATTTCCATTTCAAGCTTTACGCCTTTTTTTTTCATAACCGTTTCGCGGCATACGCGGCACAATTCCAGAACATCGCTGCAGGTGGCGTTTCCTTTGTTTATAACAAATCCCGCGTGTTTTTCGCTTACCTGCGCTCCGCCGACCGTTCTTCCCTTCAGTCCGCATTCCTCTATCAGCGCGCCTGCAAAATACCCCTCGGGACGTTTAAAAGTGGATCCTGCGCTTGGAAATTCAAGGGGCTGTTTATCTTTTCTGCGCTGTATCAGTTCATCCATTTTTGCCTTGATTTTCCCTTTGTCTCCCTTTTTTAGCTTTAAGTAAAGTCCCGTAATTATACATCCGTTGTCATAATAAGCGGAACGGCGGTAGGAAAGTTGTATATCTTTTCCCACGAGAAATCCGGTGTTCCCGTTTTCGTCTATGTGGGAGCATTTTACAAGTACATCTTTCATTTCACCGCCGTATGCCCCCGCATTCATAAACGCCGCACCGCCGCATGAACCGGGTATTCCGTAAGCAAATTCAAGACCTGTCAGTCCGTTATCGAGAGCAAAACGGCACAACCTGATAAGCGGCGCACCGCTCTGCGCGAAAACAGTTTCGTCATCTATGAGCCTTATGTCGGAAAAGCCGCTTTCCATACACATAACGCAGGCGTCTGTCCCTTTGTCGGACACAAGGAGGTTTGAGCCGTTGCCTATTGCGATAAGCCTTATTGATGTATCGCGACAGCATTTAACTATACGCGAAACCTGCGCTTCGCTTTCAGGAAACACCATAAGCGCCGCCGGACCGCCGATTTTAAATGTTGTGTGATTTTTCATCGGCTCATTTTCGCAGTATTTTATATTAAGTTCTTTCGCAAGATTGATTAACTGAGTCAAAATATCACCGCTGCTGAACAGAGCCGAGAAGAGCCGCACCGATTACGCCTGCGTCGTTTCCAAGTTCCGCTTTCATAATTTTAGTTTGTATTTTACTATGTATGGAGTATCTTTCCGCCTGAACATAGCGGCGCAGAGGCTTCATAAGCGTTTCTCCCTCATTGCATATACCGCCGCCAACGCAGATGATTTCAGGTTGAAGAGCGTTTACAAGATTGATAATACCGCAGGCAACATATTTAATATAATTGTTTACAACTCCTATCGCGGCAATATCTCCCTTTCTCATTGCGTCAAAGGATGTTCTTCCGCTGACCTTGCCCTCTGCCTTTGCAATATCGTGCATAATTGATTCGGGATGCTCCGCCATAGCCGCCTTTGTCTGACGAATCAGTGCAGTAGCGGAAGCATATGCCTCCCAGCAGCCTTTACGTCCGCAGGTACAAGGTTCGCCGTCAGTCATGATAACCATATGACCGCACTCTCCGCCGGCATTGTTTACACCGCTCACAATTTTACCGTCAACAATAACACCCGAACCAACTCCCGTGCCGAGCGTTACGGCAACAAAATTTTTCGCTCCGTTTCCACAGCCTGCATATGCTTCACCGAGAGCGGCGCAATTCGCATCATTGTCTATAAAAACAGGTATGTCGCCGAGACGCTCCCTGAGCATTTCCCTTGCAGGCAGATTATTAAAACCAAGATTATTGGCGAATTCAATAACACCGTCGCTGTTTACCGTTCCCGGAGTTCCCATTCCTATTGACGCAATATCGTCAGCAGTCACTCCGGCTTTTTCCATTGCCTCACGGCAAACTGCTGCAATATCGTCAAATATTTCATCTGCCGCGCGCGGAACATTTGTGGGGGTTTTTCCGGTTGCGAGTATTTTGTATTCATCATTTACAACGGAAGCAACAATATTTGTGCCTCCGAGATCAATTCCGATTCTGAGCATTTTTACTACCTCTCTGCCTTTTATGTTAAGAATTTTTCCAGATTTCAAGTTCCTTTTCAGCAGGCTCAAAATCCTGCATTCCAAGACCTGTCATAAGCTCTCTTGCGGCGTTATATCCCATTTTCTTCTGGCGGTTGTTCATAGCCGCAGTTTCTATAATAACCGCAAGGTTTCTTCCGGGGTTGATAGGTACTGTTATAACCGGTATCTTTACATCAAGAATTTTAGTAAATTCGCTGTCAATTCCGAGCCTGTCATACGCCTTTGAGGAATCCCACGGCTCAAGCTGAATTACCATATTGATTTTTTCCGATGCCTTGACCGCACCCATACCAAACAGTCTGCGCGCATTTATAATTCCTATACCGCGGAGTTCAATAAAGTGGCGTATATTATTCGGTGAAGCGCCTACGAGCGTATGGTCGTCCGTTTTTCGGATCTCAACAGCGTCGTCGGCAATAAGGCGGTGGCCGCGTTTTATAAGTTCCACAGCCGTTTCGGATTTGCCTGCACCGCTTTCACCTATAATAAGCACGCCTTCGCCGTAAACCTCGCACAAAACTCCGTGGCGCGTAATTCTCGGAGCAAGGCTTGTGTTAAGATACTGAATGAGCGTTGCCAGAAACGGAGACGTTTCTTCACCGGTGCGCAGAAGCGGAATCTGATATTCCCTGAAAGCCTTTTCAAAATAATCGGGTATTGCAAGTCCGCGCGTAATGACAGCCGCCGCAGGTTTCAATCCAAGCCAGCAATCAAGCGCTCCCGCCCGCTCCTCATCGCTCATATTGTTTAGAAAGCCGATTTCCGTCCAGCCGAGAATTTGGATTCTGAGAGGGTCAAAATAATCCTTATAGCCCATCAAAACTATGCCCGGTCGGTTCACCTCGTTTGTCGCAATCAAAATATCGTTTGCATCCTTCGGAAGATATATAACCTCAAGCGAATGATTGTCAATAATTTTCTGAAGAGAAACCGAATAACCTGCCGCCATTTAACGCACCTCCATTGAATTTTATTATATAATAATTTTATACTGAAAAGCAATATTTTTATACCATATTTTAACACTATTTTACGCTGAGCGGTAAAGTAAATTTGCCGAATTCATCCAATAACGATTTACAAATAGGAAAACTTGTGTTATATTTAGGTTGAGTTTTTGTAAGCATTTTGATAATTAATATTAACGTCCGGAGAGAACATATGGACAAAACTTTAAAAATCGCAATCGGCACCGACGCTTTTCCTCCAACTACCGACGGTATAAGCAAGGTCGCCGAAAGCTACGCAGCAATACTGAACAAGAACCACTGTGAGGCTGTTGTTGTCACGCCGAAAAATCCGAATCAGCAGGATAAAAAATACGGCTATGAAATATTCAGATACAAGAGTTGGTGGATTCCGTCAAGAGAAGGCTACAGCGTCGGCTGGCCGTTCAAGGAGTCGCTGAGCTATGACATAATAAACAAAAAATTTGATTTGCTCCACAGCCACGCGCCCCTTGCAACAAGCTACTATTTCAGACTTGTGAACAGAAAAAAGCGTATTCCGACCATTCTGACTTACCACACCAAATATGAATACGATATAGAAAAAAGAGTTCCCACAAAACGCGGCAAGGAATTTGCGCGTCATTTTCTGCTGAACAACATCAATTCGGCAGACGAAGTCTGGGTAACAAGCGAGGGAAGTGCCGAAAGCCTGAGAAAAATCGGTTATACGGGCAGTTATATCGTTATGCCGAACGGCTGCGATATGCCGAATACGGACGTTCCCAAGGAAATATCCGATAAAGTCAGAGCCAAGCTCAGGCTGCCGGATAATATTCCTATTTTTATTTACGCCGGTCGTATGATATGGTATAAAAATCTCCGTCTTATTCTTGATGCCTGCCGAATTCTGAAAAAAAGCGGAAAAGATTTCCGTCTTATACTGCTCGGCTTCGGTGCGGACGAAACAGCAATTAAGTTTTATTACAGATTCAAAGGAATTTCAGATAAAATTATATGGGCAGGAAAGGTGCTTGACCGCGAACTGATACGTGGCTATTATGACGTTTCGGACATATTGCTTTTCCCGTCTACATTTGACACAAACGGTCTTGTTGTTAGGGAAGCTGCCGCCTGTGCAACGCCTGCGCTGCTTGTTAGAGGTTCCTGTGCCGCCGAAGGCATAGAGGACGGCAAAACAGGATTTTTCTGTGACGAAACCGCAGAGAGTATCGCTCAGATCCTTTCGGATATTATGGACAACAGAGAGTTTCTTCACACCGTCGGTCTTGAAGCAAGAGACAAAATTTATCTCAGCTGGGAAGATGCGGTTGAACTCGCTTTTGATCGATACAAAAAGGTTATTAACGAATTTTATTCAGACGGCAAAAGCAACAACGAATACAAGTATTAATATATAATATACTATATATTATATAAAAACAGCGGTATAAAGGCGAAACGCCTTTGTACCGCTGTTTTGTTCAGTTTTATTTAAGCCTTGATATTTCCTCAATAAAAGACGAAGCTGAATCAAACGCTTTATACACTGAGGCAAAACGTACATAGGCAACCTCGTCTATTTCACGCAGCTTTTCCATTATAAGCTCGCCTATGCGCACGCTCGTTACCTCTCTGTCTGTCGCGCTCTGGAGCGTTGCCTCGATCTGGGATATAGCGGTTTCAAGCTCCGCCGTATTTACGGGACGCTTTTCACAGGCGCGCAGCATACCTTTCAAAATTTTATTTCGGTCAAA
>CANPXD010000002.1 GCA_947585615.1 uncultured Clostridia bacterium | reverse complement strand
TTTGAATTAATAAAAAAATAACTTGAACTATGATTTTGTCTATGATAAAATTGGGTCGTTAAAAGCGGTCAACCGCACAGACCGTACTAAAAGTGCTAATCTCTTAACCTGCTAAACGAGTTAATAAACAGCAGCGTGTTATCCCCTGCACCAAAAGGGTCTTAAAAGAGAGAAAAGGGCAAAACAGATTGATTTTGTTTTGCCCTTTTTGATTTTCAAATTTATGAGAAAAACATCTTAATTTTATTATTATTGCAATTTTTATTGCATTTGTTTATAATAATAAATATTAGAAAATAAGTGGAGGTGAGATTATGTGTACTGAAAACACGTTAAAGATTATTCTTGATGATGTTTGTAATCGTGCAAAATCGGAGCTCGGAACTGCTCTTGATGCGGTTATTCTTTACGGCTCTTATGCTCGTGGCGATTATGACGAAGAGTCTGATATTGATGTAATGATTATTGCAGATATTTCAAACGAAGAAATCAAAACATTTACAAAAACATTTTCTGATTACTCGCTCGATATTGATTTGAAGTATGACATAGTTTTATCTCTTGTGCTTCAAGATAAGGCAACTTATGACAGATATAAGGCTACTTATCCTTTCTTTAAGAATATTGAAAAAGAAGGAGTTGATTTAGTTGCCTAATCAAGACGAAATTGCTCTTGCAAAATACAGAATAGAAAAGGCAAAGGATTGTCTTAACGCATCAAAGCTACTCCTTAATGATGGACTTTATGCGGATAGTGCAAATCGTTCCTACTATGCTATATTTCATTCAATAAATGCTTTATTTGCATTAAAAAGTATAGGATTTAAAAAGCACTCTGGTGTTCTTTCAAATTTCAATTTGGAATATATCAAATCTGGTTTGATTGAAATTGAGTATGCAAAAATTGCTAAAGAAGCATTTTCAGTAAGAACACAAAGCGATTATTCAGACTTTTATATAATTTCAAAACAAGAGGTTGCAGAGCAGTATGATAATGCTGTTAAGTTTGTAAAACGAATTGAAAAATATATCAAAACACAAATATAACGCTGACTATGTTTTGACTATATTTATTATAAAAACAATATTCAAATGAAATAAAAACAAGAATAATATACAATAAAAACACTATATATAGTACCAACCACTTATAATAAATGATATTTGAGTGGAGTGGGAATACCCCCCTTAGCTATGATGTGCCAGAAAGCCCGCATAAATACTGGGTTTTCGGGCATCTTGCTTTTTTGCAGCACTTTTGCAACAGGCGGGATCGTTCCGAGTGTTTATAAAGTACCATAATAGCCCTTGCTGATTTATCAAGCGAGCTATCTCTTGTTTTAAGAATTGAGGTAAGAGTCAATGAACGATAATAGTAATGCTAAAATCAAAATTCCCGACCAATATAGAAAGTGCTTTGCAGATACTCCTGTCGGAACAATTTTAACTCGGCAGGAAATAATAGAACAAATGGGGAAATTATTTAGGACGAACCCCAATAGCATTATTCCAAGTGATTATTGCTATAATATGACTAACAAAGGAAAGACAGATAATTTCCCGAATTTCTTTATGCGTGTAGATACGGGTAAGTATAGATATGTCGGAGAAAATTATTCTTTTGAAAACATAAATAATATTATTGACTCTTATAAAGCTGATTTTGAACGAATACATCGTGATGAAATTTATAAATGGAAGGCGGTTCAGTGGTATAAGAAACATTGGAACATTGAAGCCCCCGATTTTGCAGCTATGATTGCAGAGTCATTCAGCAAGGCCGGTAACTTGTTAGCCGGGCCTATGTACTGGCCTTATCGAATGATTTGCGGATACGCTCAAAAGCATCCAGAAGAAGTTCGGGAACTTTTCAGGATGCTTTACGATGAGCAAAAACCTCTTGCGAAGCGGTATGTTGCGTTCAAAAATTCATGCGATGATTTTATTGCAGAGTTCACTGAAGAAGAAAAAGACAGAACAAAACCATTCAATCACTATCAAGACCTCCATGCGATTTCTGTTTATCTTTCTTTTGAATACCCGGAAACTTATTATATCTACAAATTCAAGATTTATAAGAATTTCCGTGACTTGATTGGATTCGCAGAGCAAAAAGGAAAGAATAAATCTGAGGTTTGGAAACTTGAAAACTATACTCGGATGTGCGATCTTATCTTAGATGTGGTGCGAAACGATAGCGAGCTTCAAAAGATGCACAAATCCCGACTTGGTGAAGATTGTTATAATGATGAAGCCTGTCATCTGCTCGTGATGGATATAATCCACTTCGGACTGTCATATAAGGCTTCAAGTAAGCCTATCATGAACGAGGAATATCGGTCTCCCCTCGATGTATACAATCCAAATATCAGTGAAAAGCAGTGGGAACTCGTTCTCTCAGATAATGAGATTGCAACTCCGGAGACAATGCGAATGCTCAAGATGATGCTTGAACTCGGTGGAGAAAGCACCTGCTCTAATCTCGCCGAACAATACGGCGGAGTTCATACAAACTATTACCGAATCGGAACTACATTCGGAAGACGGGTAAAAAATAAGTTAAACTGTCCTGATTGTATTGACGAGGGAACTGCAAGATATTTTCCGATTCCCTTTATTGGAAGATATGTACTTGAAAATGGTGTGAAAAAATACTCATGGAAACTCAGAACAGAATTAAAGGAGGCACTTGAAAATATGGATTTATCCGGAATCAACATTTCTTTGGACAAGAAGCCGGTCACAGATGTTTTTAAGAACATTATTCTATACGGTCCTCCCGGAACAGGTAAGACTTATAATACCGTTCTATACGCAGTGGCAATTATCGAGAACCGTCCGCTTGCGTCGGTTATAGCGGAGCCCTACGAAGATGTGATTTCTCGATATAATGAGTACAAAGCGGCAGGCTATATTGAATTTACGACTTTTCACCAGTCATATGGATATGAAGACTTCATAGAAGGAATTAAACCAACTATGGATACGGATAGTGATGAACGGAGTGAAATAGAATATGAAATCACGCCCGGTCTTTTTAAGCGCTTTTGTGAAAAAGCAAGCCAACCTGTATTGAAAAAGGCGGAACAGGATATTGGTTTGAATGCCTCACCGACCGTGTGGAAAGTTTCCCTTGAAGGAACCGGGGATAATCCGACAAGAACAGAGTGCATGATGAATAATCATATCCGCGTTGGGTATGACAGCTATGGAGAAAATATAACGAGCGAAACAGAGTTCACAAACGGTGGAAAAAATGTCCTCAACGCTTTGATTTATAAAATGAAAAAAGGGGATGTAGTTCTTTCTTGTTACAGTTCGTCTATGATTGATGCTGTGGGAGTGGTGACCGGGGATTACGAGTGGCATGACGAATATGAACATTTGAAACGAGTTCGTAATGTCAAATGGCTTGTGAAAGGAATTCGGGAAGACATCACATCGGCAAATGGGTCAACCATGACACTATCGACTGTTTATCGTATGAATATCTCTTTATCCGATGTTATGGAAATTGTTAGTAAGTATTCTGCCGAAAAAGATGAAGTGCAAGAGAACGAAAACAATTATGTCTTCATTATTGATGAAATCAACAGAGGAAACATCTCAAAAATTTTCGGGGAGCTGATTACTCTAATTGAACCATCAAAGCGTATAGGACAAACGGAAGGCATGACTGCGATTTTGCCGTATTCAAAAAAGCCATTTGGCGTTCCGGACAATATTTTCCTGATTGGTACGATGAATACAGCCGACAGATCTATTGCCACTATTGACACAGCCTTACGACGCCGTTTTCGGTTTAAGGAAATACAACCTAATCCGGCAATCTTAGAGGGAATAAGCGTGGAAGATATTTCGATTAAAGAAATGCTCACTCGAATGAATCAAAAAATCAGCGTACTCTATGACAGAGACCATACTATTGGACATGCCTATTTTATCCCTCTGCGAATGAATCCGACGATAGAAACACTTGGAGCGATTTTTGAAAACAGCATTATTCCGCTGCTTCAAGAGTATTTCTATGATGATTATGAAAAAATCAGGTTGATTCTCGGAGATAAGAACAAAAGTGAAATCGACGAACAGTTTATCATCGCTAAACCGATGAATTATGCGGAATTATTCGGGGATTCTGACTTGGATATTGAGGACAGATTCAATTATGAAATAAATCCGGCAGCTTTCAATAATATCGAAGCCTATCGTTACATTTAAAAAGGCAGCCAAATCTAAGCGAAGGACCAAATAATGAAGAAGACTTACCAAATTACCGAATTCAGTTCTTTCATATCGGGAAAGGAAGTCGATGGCTACATATCTTTGCCTGAAAGCACTTTTGCTCAGTTGGAGAACTTTATTCTTTCAAATACGAATGGTGAAACAGATGGCCTTGACCTAATGAGTCTTTCTGCCCGTAAGAGGGTTGGAAAAGTCATTACAGCTAAAAACTATGTAGGTATTATTTCCATGAAAGATGGAACTACAATCGAAATTCTTCCTAAGATTTATTCAAAAGAAGATTTTACTGCAAGACAGGTAAAGACTCTTTTCATTGATATGTTGAGGTCTTTGCAAAATTCGCCATTTAAAAGCCTCCAAAGTACGGCTGTCGATACTTCCAAAATGAACATCTTTGAAATATTTATTCGGATGTTCCTTGATGAGGTATATGTTATTGTCAAGAAAGGATTGAAGAACGACTATAACGCTCTGTCTGAAAATGGAGGCGTAGTGAAAGGAAAAATTTTATTTTCCGAACAGATTAAGCACAATTATGCTCATAAAGAACGGATATATATTGAGTATGATGATTTTAATACAAACAGACCGGAAAATAAATTGATAAAGGCAACCCTATTGTACCTTTATCGTCAAACCACAAGCAATTTGAATAAGAAAGACCTTCGCACGCTTCTTAATGCCTTTGGTGAAGTAAAGCCATCAACGGACTATTCAAGCGATTTTGAACGATGCAAATCGGATCGTAATATGACAGATTATTCTACAACATTGATGTGGTGCAAAGTATTTCTCGCCGGAAAGAGCTTTACTGCTTTTTCCGGATCTGAAATTGCGTTTGCTCTTCTTTTTCCGATGGAAACTCTATTTGAAAGCTATGTTGCTGTTCAAATGAGAAAGTCGTTAAATCCATTTGACTACAAAATATCCGTTCAAGACAAAAAATATCATCTTTTTGATTACCCAAACAGAAAGTTTTTGATGAAGCCGGATATAGTCGTGCAACGAAAGTCTGACAAAGCGATTTTTATCTGCGATACAAAATGGAAAGTCCTTGCTAAAGATAAGACCAACTACGGAATTTCGCAAGCCGATATGTATCAGATGTATGCTTATCAAAAGAAATATAATGCAAAGAATGTTACGCTGATTTATCCACGAACCGAAAAGATGCGAAATCAGGAGCTTAATTTTCAATCTAATGACGGAGTTGTCGTGCAAACTTGTTTTGTAGATTTATTTGATATGAAAAAAAGCTTGAGTGAAATTGAGAGGGGATTCTCATAAATTTGAATGTTTTCAGCGTGGCGTGCAGTGTATGACAAATTAACGGAGAGCCTTACTGAGCTTCAACGAATCGAATCAGGCTGTTCCATGGACGAGGAACTTCGAGGAGATATTGAGGTGCTTTTGGAGCCGTTGTTGGACTCTATATTAAGAATGCCATATAAGGAGAATGCCCGGTCGAAATCATTTCTTTGCGATATTCGCAACAGAAAATCAAAGAAAGAGAATAACACAAAGAAAGGTTTACTTAAAGGCTTGTTTTGTAACAAAACAAAGCTGTAATAGGATGTAAGCGGTTCTAAAAAAGAGTGGGAATAGTAGTAAGAGTTATGCAAAAGGCCGCCGTCGCCTGACGGCGGCCTTTTTCCTTTTCAGCAGATGTTCTGAAGTCATAAAGTCGGCGGTATAGCCAAGGGTATTTCTACCGAAAAAATCGCTGTTTGCGGTAGATTTCTTCATAATTCGGGTGTATAATATTTGGTGTTGAACGGGTGACTGTTCGACAAACAGGAATTTTTCAGGGAGTTTGAGATAAAACGGATTTATCTAATTGGTAGAACAATGGGTGCATAAGGCAAACGTTTGTCAGACGCTAAAAAAGAGCTTAAAAATTCGGCATTTTTGGATGGCGATTGGTGTTGGGTTGCTAATCCCTTTCAAGTTAATGATGAGACAAAAGGGATGGTTATTGATAACATCTGCCATTTGCTGAATAATTTTATACACTGCTCCGTTTATGACAATGTGATTTTTTGCTGGGTTATGCATGAGCAAAACAATATCAACGATATTGTTATCCAACCTCGATTTAGCAAACTGCGATGTCAAAACATTATCTTTGATTTGCAACCACAATGAACTGGTAAAAAGGTTGAAAAAAGATATTAGGGCAGGCATACGTCATGAAGATGTTATAGCCCGTAGCATAGAGCGACTGCCGTTGTATGCTACGCTCAACACAGTGAAGATCGATGTGTCCGATTAAAATGTGGAACAAACAACGGAAATCATCACATCACTTTAACTAGTTTGTCGAGAAGTGATTTGGAACTATATGAGAGGGAAACACCGTGCAATACAACTGATTTACCGCCCAAAAGATAGACACTCAAACATTCGCAGTCAGCGAGTATAAGCATTGAGTTTTCGTGTAATTATATTGCACGTGAATACTGCCTTTTAACATTAGAAGCATTAATATAAATAATGTCGGGAAAGGATATATACAAATTTATATGACATATACGGATTTTGGGGAATTCAAAAAACAAGTAAAAAACATTATTCCAGGATTTATTTTTCTTGTGGGAATTGTTCTGTCTATTAGCTGCGTAGTTACAATTATAACCGGAATTCCGGGATATAAGGAAGAGATGTCACAATTAAACTGGATAAAGACGGATGCAGCTGTTACAAATGTATATGAAAATATGACAACGAGCGGAAATAAATATATTATATATGATATTTCATATGAATACAGTGCAGAAGAAAATAGATACACCGGTTTGATCAAGTCTGTAAATTATAAAAAAATCGGAGATAAGTTTGAAATAAAATACGACCCACAGTCTCCCGAAAAATCCACTTCTGTATTAAAACCAAATGTAAGCTTCATAATATTCGGAGTGATTTTGGGGATAAGCGGAATATTATTGATGATACTTCCTTTTACTTTCAAAAAAATCATAAAAATAAATTATAAATAACATTTTGATTTGTGTATAAGTAGATTTTCAAAGGAATAATTTTCAAAAAATATTCTTATAGAAGATGACATATCCACAGCGCAACGATTCCTGTTATCAACGGCGATAACAAAATAATAGCAAACTACGAAACACTTTTATTCTAAAAGTCTGAGTGGTTTGAAGGTACAAATATCTTAATACTATAAAAGGCATTACTGATTTTTGCAGTCGGTAATGCCCTTTTTCGTTTTTCAGTTGCTTTATGCCGATGCGCATAGGTCGGCAAAAAGCGGTGACAAATTCAAAGCTTTTATGCGCAGCGGAAAATTTAAATCGGTATCAAATTGGCAGTACAAATAATTTCTTTCGGTAGCGCGTTCCTGCTGATAAAAATACATTTTTATCACCTTAACTTTTGTCTATGATATTATTATTTTTTGCTTGCGTTGCCAACAACCGATAAGGTATAATTTGGGTATAGAAAGCTAAAAGGGGTTATCTTATGGATTACAAAGCTGCGAGAGAAAAGGCGGTTTCTATTGTCTCACAAATGACAATAGACGAAAAAATATCACAGCTTCAATATAATGCCAAAGCAATAGACAGACTCAAAATCAACGAATATAATTGGTGGAACGAAGCCTGCCACGGCGTTGCAAGAGCAGGCGTGGCGACCGTGTTTCCTCAAACAATAGGACTGGCGGCGACATTTAATCCGACACTTATCGGCAGTGTTGCGAACGCTATCGCCGACGAAGGACGCGCAAAATACAATGAGAGTGTAAAATACGGCGACAGGGGCATATACAAAGGTCTTACCTATTGGTCGCCGAATATTAACATTTTCAGAGACCCTCGCTGGGGTCGAGGGCAGGAAACCTTTGGCGAAGACCCATTTCTTACGGCGGTTCTCGGATGCGCGTTTATAAAAGGGTTACAGGGAGATGGTGAATTTTTAAAGGCGGCTGCCTGTGCAAAGCATTTTGCGGTTCATTCGGGTCCCGAAAAGCTGAGGCATTCGTTTGACGCCGAGACAAGCGAAAAGGATTTGTACGAAACATACCTGCCCGCATTTGAATACGCGGTAAAAGCAAATGTTGCCGGTATTATGGGCGCATATAACCGCACAAACGGTAAACCGTGCTGCGCTAACGAAAATTTAATAAAAGATATTCTGCGTACAAAATGGGGTTTTAACGGATATTTTGTGTCTGACTGCGGAGCTATTGCCGACATATCAAAAAACCATAAATACGCAGAAAATTTAACCGAGGCCGCCGCTCTTGCTCTCAAGGCAGGCTGCAATCTCAACTGCGGCGAAGCATATGCCAATCTGATTGACGCATACGAAGAGGATTTGATTGATGAGAACGATATTACAGACGCGGCCATAAGACTTTATACGACAAGAGCTTTGCTTGGCGAATTTGAAAAGAACAGACCTTTTGCGGATATTCCGTACAATAAGCTTAACTGTCCGGCGCACAAAGCGCTTAATCTTGAGACGGCAAGGCAAAGTATTGTGCTTCTTAAAAATGAAGGCCGTTATCTGCCTTTAAACAAAGCTCAATTAAAAAGAATAGCCGTTATAGGACCTAACGCCTTATCAACTATTGCTCTCGAGGGAAATTATAACGGTCATGCAGACGAGTATGTAACCGTTGCAGACGGAATAAGAAGAGTTTTTGACAGCTGTGAGATTATTGTCGCAGACGGTTCTCAAATCAACTTTGACAAAAGCAAGTATTACGACGGTTTTAACGATCTTGAAAGTGAAGCGGTCGCGGCCGCTTCATATGCGGATGTTACCGTTTTATGCTTGGGGCTTAACAGGCATATTGAAGGTGAAGACACGGGGAGAGGAGACGATTTCTCTGACCACGGTGATAAAAAGACCTTGTATTTGCCAAAGACGCAAATGAAGCTTGCCGATGCAATTTGCGATGTGTGTGATCATTTAATTGTTATTACAATGTGCGGCAGTGCCGTTGATGTGGGAGAAAAAGTAAGAAATCACGCAAAGGCGGTGATTCACGCATGGTATCCCGGAGCACTCGGCGGCCTTGCAATTGCACAGCTCCTTGCCGGTATGTATTCCCCCTCCGGCAAATTACCCGTAACATTTTACAGCGCAGAAACAAAATTGCCGGATATTACAAATTATTCTATGGAAGGAAGAACCTACCGCTTCTTAAAATGCAGACCGATATATCCGTTTGGATACGGCTTGGCATACACCGAATTTGAATATAACAATTTTAAGATTCTCAGCTGTGACGATTCCGAAATAAAGGTCGGTCTGACTGTGAGAAATACAGGCAATATGAAAGCAAGCGAAAAAATGCAGATCTATGCACAGTATACCGACAGCCGAACAAATACACCGAATTACCAGCTTTGCTCTGTAATACCGATTGAGCTTAAAGCCGATGAAATACGGTCAATAGAAGCAACAATTGACACATATTGGATAAAAGCTGTTCTCTCTGACGGCAGCAGAACAGAACCGAACGGCAAAATAACCCTTTACGCAGGCGGTCATCAGCCTGACGAATACAGCGAAGGTTTGTTTAAAAAACATTGTGTAAAGGTTGAAATTAGGTAATAGAATGAATTTCATTGGAATTGATTTGGGAACATCGTCTGTAAAAATAATTCTGACCGATGAAAAAATGAATATTATACGGCAGGTTTCAAAAGCATATCCGCTTGATTTTTCCGAAGACGGCAAAAGCGAGCAAAATCCCGCCGATTGGTGGAACGCCGTTAAAGAGGGGCTCAGCGAATTAACTTCGGATACCGTCGGCAATGACATTGCGGGTATCGGCGTCGGCGGTCAAATGCACGGACTGGTTATGCTTGATGAAAACGACAATATCCTTCGCCCCGCTATTCTTTGGAACGATACGAGAACAAGCAGGGAGACCGATTATCTCAACAACGAAATCGGCAAAGAAAACCTGCAAAAATTAACGGGCAATATAGCATTTGCCGGCTTTACCGCTACTAAAATTCTTTGGGTAAAAGAAAACGAACCCGAAAATTTTGCGAGGTGCGCCAAAATATGCCTGCCGAAGGATTACATAAATTTTATGCTCACAGGTGTTTTTGCAACAGATGTCAGCGACGCTTCGGGAACGCTGCTGTTTGATGTGGAAAACCGCTGCTGGTCAGATGAAATGCTTGACATCTGCGCTATCACAAGGGATATGCTTCCGACGGTTTATGAAAGCTATGAGCCTATAGGCAGAGTTAAACCCGAGCTTGGCTTTGGTGATAACATCACGGTTTGCGCCGGCGCGGGAGATAACGCCGCCGCGGCAATCGGAACAAGCACCATATTTGATGGTCAGTGCAATATTTCTCTCGGCACAAGTGGAACGGTATTTATCCCGACTGATAAATATGTTAAAACGGATAATCCCGCGCTCCATTCTTTCTGCCACGCAAACGGGAAATATCATTTAATGGGTTGCATTCTTTCGGCCGCAAGCGCAAACAAATGGCTTGTTGAAAGTGTTTTTGATACAGAGGATTACAATAAGAATACCGTCGAGTTAAATCCCGATACGGCAAGCAAACAGGTTTATTTTATGCCCTATCTTGCAGGTGAAAGATGTCCGCATAATGACGCAGATATTCGTGGTGCTTTTATCGGTCTGTCGCTCAATACCGAAAGAACGGATTTGCAGACCGCGCTTTTTGAGGGAGTCTCTTTCGCGATTAAAGATTGTGTCAGCCTTATACCGAACGGGATAAAAAAAGCCACCGTTTGCGGTGGCGGCACAAAGAGCAGGCTGTGGATGGAAATTCTTTCAAATGTTCTCGCAACGGATATAAGCGTTATCAAAAATGAAGGGCCCGCGCTCGGCGGAGCGATTCTTTCGGCGCGGGCAACAGGTCTTAATCCGAAGATTGAAAATGATATTCTTTACACAGTAAATCCGAATAAAAAACTTGTTGATATTTACAAGAGCAAATACAAGAAATTCAAAAAGCTATATCCTGCATTAAAGGACTTTTATAAGGAGGAAAATATATGAATATCCCGAATGTTAAGCTTGGCATTGTTGCCGTATCACGTGACTGCTTTCCTGTAGCGTTGAGTGAAAAACGCCGTAAGGCAATTGTTGAGACATATGACGGAGCGCTTTACGAATGTCCCGTTACAGTCGAAAATGAAATGGATATGCAAAAGGCGGTTGAAGATGTTGACAGAGCAGGTTGTAACGCGCTTGTCGTATTTTTGGGCAACTTTGGGCCGGAAACACCCGAAACCCTTATTGCAAAGCGCTTTAACGGACCCTGTATGTTCGTTGCCGCCGCCGAGGAAAGCGAAAACGACTTGATAAACGGCAGAGGCGACGCGTATTGCGGTATGCTCAACTGCTCATACAATTTGGGTATGCGTCATCTTAACGCATATATACCCGATTATCCCGTAGGCACGGCAGATGAAATCGCGGATATGATAAAGAATTTTGCCCCGATTGCAAGAGCTGTTATCGGCGTTAAAAATCTTAAAATTATCACCTTCGGTCCGAGACCGCAGGACTTCTTTGCCTGCAACGCGCCCATAAAAGGGCTTTATGAATTAGGCGTAGAGATTGAGGAAAACAGCGAGCTGGATTTGCTTGTGTCCTATAAGGAGCATAAGGGAGATCCGAGAATCCCCGATATTATGAAAGAAATGGCAGAGGAAATGGGAGACGGAAATTTCTACCCCGACCTTAACGAAAGAATGGCGCAGTATGAGCTGACCTTGCTCGATTGGGCTAATCAGCACAAGGGCAGCAGAAAATATATTGCCTTTGCAAACAAGTGCTGGCCCGCGTTTCCGAGTCAGTTCGGTTTTGAGCCTTGCTATGTTCATTCCCGCCTTGCTTCAAAAGGCATTCCTGTTGCCTGCGAAGTTGATATTTACGGCGCTTTGAGCGAATACATAGGCGCTTGCTCAAGTCTTGACGCGGTTACAATTCTCGACATCAACAACTCTGTGCCAAAGGATATGTACGAAAAATACATTAAGCCGTCAACCGGTTATAAACTGACAGACACCTTTATGGGCTTCCACTGCGGCAACACACCAAGCTGTAAAATGTGCAGTGAAAGAGCGATAAAATATCAGCTTATTCAGCACAGGGTTCTTGAACCCGAAGGCAGTGAACCCAATATAAGCCGCGGTACGCTCGAGGGGGATATTGCCCCAAGTGATATTACATTTTTCAGATTGCAGTGTGACAGTGAGGGAAAACTTCGCTCATATATAGCAGAGGGCGAAGTGCTTGACGTTCGCACAAAATCATTCGGCGGTATCGGTGTTTTCGCCATACCCGAAATGGGCAGATTTTACCGAAATGTGCTTATTGCAAAGCGTTTCCCTCATCACGGTGCGGTTGCGTTCGGCCATTACGGCAAAATACTTTCAGAGGTGTTCAAATATTTAGGCATTAAGGATATTGCGTATAATCAGCCTGCAAACCTTCCTTATCCGAACGAATTACCATTCAAATTTTAATAAAATCAGCAACTGCTGCACTTGATGACAGCAGTTTGTGGATTTTTATTTCACAGCTTAAAAAAGGAGCGCAAAGTGGAGATTATCATTAAAAAGCTATCTGCCGAGTATATGGATGATTTTTTCGGTTTTTTTGATAATAACGCTTTCTCCGACCATGACGAATGGAAATGGTGTTATTGTCTTGAAAGCCATTTGTCCGCACAGGAAAATGATAAATTGTGGGGGCAGAGGAAAAAGCGTCGGAAAAAGGCCGAAAAACTGATTTGGGCAGGTACTATGACCGGGTATCTTATCTATGATTCTTCCCGTGTTATCGGTTGGTGCAACGCCGGAGACAAAGCCGACTACCGTTCAATTTGTGAAAATGAAAAATATCGCACAGATATTTTAGAAAAGGGTAAAATCAAAATCATATATTGTATGGATATCGCACCCAATTACCGAGGCCGTGGAATTGCAAATCTTGTAGTCGAAAAAGCTGTTGCAGACGCAAAAGCAGAAGGATTTTCTTATATAGAAGCCTACCCGTTTACCGATAAGGAATATATTTATCAATACAAGGGTCCACGCAGATTATATGAGAAACACGGTTTTGTGTTATACCGTGAACTTACAGATTTTTCTATTATGCGAAGAGCACTGTAATTCTTTTCAATTACGCCTCTTATGAAAATCATCCGCTTACCCGTTTTTTGTTATCAACTTTGATAACAAAAGAATACCACGGCGCTGACTTTTAAGCAGATCACGGCATGATTTTTGTGCAAAATTGCCTTTGCGAAAACCGCGGCTATTTGATATACTATCTAACAGTGTGTAGCCGAAACGGCGTAAGTCCAACTTTGGGACTTACGCCGTTTTTGCGTTGATTAGGAGGTTAATTACGATGGAACAAAATCAATCTTATCTCGCCACGGAAAAGGTGAGCAAACTCATGGGCAAATATGCCGTGCCCTGTATTATATCACTGCTTGTCGGCGCGCTTTACAACATTGTTGATCAAATTTTTATTGCCAATGCAAGCTATCTCGGCTCTTACGGAAACGCCGCCAACACGGTGGTGTTTCCGCTAACAGTCATTGCGCTGGCAATCGCCGTTATGATCGGGGATGGCTGCTGCGCGTTTGTAAGCCTGAGCCTCGGAAAAGGAAATAAAACCATGGCCGGGAACAGCATCGGTCTTTCGGTGCTGATGACTGTGATAAGCAGCGTTTTTCTCTGCGCCGTGTATCTACTTTTTTCAACGCCGATCATCACCGTGTTTGGCGGAACCGTTAATGAGGAAACCTTTGCACTTTCAAAAGAATATTTCTTTTATATAGCGCTCGGCATTCCTTTCTATATGTTCGGACAGGCGATGAATCCTGTCATCCGTGCAGACGGAAGCCCGAAATTCGCGATGGCTTCCACGCTGCTTGGCGCTGTCCTGAACATCATTCTCGATCCGATTTTTATTTTCTGTTTCCACTGGGGCATGATGGGTGCCGCCGTTGCCACGGTGATCGGACAGATTGCGACGGCGCTGCTTTCACTTTGGTATCTTCTGCACACAAAGTCGGTAAAAATATCGAGACGTGATTTTCGCCCGAATAAAGAAATTGCAGGACGCACGCTGTCGCTTGGAATTTGCAGCTTTCTCTCACAAATATCGCTGGTAGCGGCCATGGCGGCGATCAACAATATGGTTCGAAAATACGGTGCACTCGATACCGTGTTCGGGCAGGCGATTTATGCACAGATCCCGATGGCGGTTGTGGGGATTGTCATGAAAGTATTTCAAATTGTAATCTCCGTTGTCATCGGCATGGCGGCGGGCTGCATTCCGGTTGTGGGATATAACATGGGAGCGGGACGGCATGAGCGGGTCAAACGGCTGTTTTCTCTGCTGTTGACCTTCGAAGCGGCAGTCGGTCTGATTGCCCTGCTGGTTGTGGAGCTTCTGCCCCGTCAGCTGATTGGTATTTTCGGTTCGGCAAACGAAAGCGTCTATTATACGGAATTTGCAGTCAAAGCATTTCGGATTTATCTCTGCATGATCGTTTTTGCCTGCCTGAATAAAGCAACCTTTATTTTCCTTCAGGCGATGGGGAAGGCCGTTGCCTCGACGATGCTTTCCATGATTCGTGAAATCGTATTCGGAGTCGGTTTTGCGCTCCTGCTGCCGCCGTTTTTCGGTCTTGACGGTGTTTTGTATTCTATGCCGATCTCCGATATTTTAACTGCCGTTATCTCTGCCGTGATTATTGCTTCAACCTATAAACAATTATCCTGCAAATCTTCCTTATCCTAACGAATTACCGTTCAAATTTTAATAAAATAATCAACTGTTGCAAAATATGGGATTACATTTCTTTTAAATTGCAATCCATCGTCTCTTGGCGTGCATCTTGAAATTCCAAGCAAAATCACTTATAATGATTGCGTTCCGATATTTAAGCTGCCGCACTTGACAGACGCTTGATAATAACTGTTTCGGTTAGGATGTTTAAAAATGTTGTATTATTTTTTCAATGTTATTACAAATACACAGCAATATATTGCCATTGCGTTTGTATTAGCATTTGTTGTTTGCTTTATATTGCTGAAATTAAAATTACCGTTTCTACCGAAAGACAAAGGTAGGGCATTTGCGGTAAACGGGGAAGTTTCCAGAGGAAAAATAAGAGGAGCGGGTCTGATAATGATAAGCACATTTGTGCTTTGCTCCGTTTTTCTGCTGCCAATCACCAAAGAAATCATAGGCTATGACATTTTAATTTTTTTAGAAATGCTGAGCGGTTACCTTGACGATGCTTCCGATACCCCTTGGTCTGATTACAAAAAAGGATTTATTGATTTTATAATCTGCCTTATCATTTCCGTAGTCTTTGTTTATAATAACTCTACCGAGATTATGATTTTTGATTATGAAATCCATGTGCATCCTGTTTTGTATACAGTACTTTCCACTGCATTGCTCTGGATTGGTATTAATGTTACTAACTGCTCAGACGGTGTGGACGGTTTATGCGGATCATTAAGCATAATTTCTCTTTTGAGCATATCCTTACTATTTTTCGACCAAATCGGTGAACAATATACTGTTTACAGCTTTATTCTCATTGGCGTTTTAATCGCATATTTATGCTTTAACGCAAGTCCCAGCTCACAGCTTATGGGCGACGCAGGCTCCAGAGCTGTCGGACTGATAATCGTATTAATTCTTTTAAAATCATCACATCCGATAAGTTATTTATTTTTATCAGCCATATTACTGTTGGACGGTATTGCCGGATTAATTAAAATTTTCCTGAAAAGATTTCTGAAAATCGAAGTGCTGAAAAATATACGCACGCCCATTCATGATGAAATGAGAAAAAATCACAATTGGTCTGATACACAGGTTCTGGTCAGATTCTGTATCATTCAGGTGTTTATTTCAGCAATATATTTTATCATCTGTGCATAAGGAGGCCGTCTTATGTGGATTACATTTGCGGTGCTGTCTGCTGTTTTTGCCACACTTACCTCTATACTCGCGAAAATCGGTATAGACGGAGTAAACGCAAATCTCGCGACCGCAATCAGAACTGTTGTCGTTGTCGGAATGGCATGGGGTATGGTTTTCCTGACACAGGCACAGAAAGGCATTTCGGAAATAAGCCGTAAAAGCTGGATCTTTTTGATTCTGTCCGGTCTTGCAACAGGCGCGTCATGGCTTTGCTATTATAAGGCATTACAACTTGGAGACGTCTCAAAAGTTGTCCCGATAGACAAGCTCAGCGTTGTGTTCACGCTCATTCTGTCCTTTTTGTTCCTGCACGAGGAATTTACCGTTAAATCCTTGATCGGCTGTGTTTTAATCGGCGCGGGAACTTTGACAATGGTACTGTAAAATTCATTTCATTCAACAATACAAGGAATCTATTGTGTATGACGCTTGAAAATATTCTAATAAGACCGGCGGAGGCACGCGACGCCGAGTCAATCGCAAAAATAAAGGTTGAGGGCTGGCAGACAGCATACAGGGGAATTGTTGACGATGCTTATCTGCGCGCAATGTCCATACCCGAACAGTCTGAATTGTTTAAAAACGTTTATTCCCCGAATACGGTTTTTATTGCCGAGGCAGATAATGAAATCCTCGGATTTTGCAGATTCCGCATCTGCGAGGATGAGAAAACCGACTGCGAAATCAGGGAGCTTTATGTAAGACCCGATTTGAAAAGAATGGGAATCGGCAGCAAATTATTTACACATACATTAAATCATCTTATACGAAAAGGAATGAAAAAACTTTATTTGAGCTGTTTCCTGGAAAACACCGGAGCAAAACATTTCTATGAAAAAGCAGGCGGCAAAGCGGAAGGAAAGAGCACCTATGAACTGAACGGAAAACCATATGATATACAATCCTACAGATTTGATTTAAGTTAAGCCGTTCCGATTATTTGCCGAAAGGAATAGTACCGTAATGATTTCAGTCAAAGAATACAAAGCAAATCCCTGCCGGTCACTTTCAATTCCGTATTGGAAAGCAAAAAATATGTTGCTGCCGCCGGATATACAGATCGTTCATAACAGTGAATTTAATTTAAATTTATCGGATCATTATTGCGATAAAAGATTTTTCAGACTGAAGCACGACCTTAAAAACATACCCGATTACGGCACATCGGACATAACATTAGATGTTATCACGCCCGACAGAATCAACGAGCTTTCAGACTGTATAAACAACTGCTACAAGCATACAGAAATCAAAGTGTCCCCCGATTATATTCAAAGTCTGACCGAAACGGAAGCATACTGTCCTGAGCTGTGGATAGGCGCTTTCTCCGGACAACGCCTTATCGGCTCTATCCTGTGTGATTTTGACCGCGAAACAGGCGAGGGAATTATTGAGTGGCTTCAGGTGCTTCCGGAATACAGAGGACGGGGTACAGCCTCTGCTTTAATCAGCCACGCTTTAAAAGCAATGAAGGGTTTTGCCGATTTTGCCACCGTTTCGGGTGAATGTGATAACGCGACAAATCCTGAAGCTGTATACAGAAAATGCCATTTCAAGGGAAATGATGTCTGGCATATCTTAACCGAAAAAGCACTATAAAAACCTCCGAAACTTCAGTTTTCGGAGGTTTTTTAATCTTGCATAGTCGCGTATCTTATTTTCGGCATACTTAAACGCCATAAATTCTTTTTATCTGTTCATAGTAAACTTTTTCGTCCGCAAAATCGGATAATCCGCCAAACTGGCTCATTGTTCCTATGAGCGGTATATTTTCAAATCCTGTTCCTTTTAATTTTTCAATAGCGGCATCTACAAACTTATCCGCAAAAATAACCTTTATATCTCTGCCGAAATAAGACTCAATATCGTAATCAACCTTGTCCGTCAGTCCGCTTGCATTATGTAATTCCGCAACAAGCGCCTGTGCTTCAACAAGGTTGTTTTCCCGTTCTGTTAAGTCATTTGCTTTCAGAGCGGCATTGATTTTTGCTTTGAGCTTCTCATCAATATCCAACTTGCTGAACGCAGTTCCGAACCATTTGCTATATGGCGCGTATGTATCCTGATATAAAAAGCATAAGCGCATTAATCTTTCGGCAATTCTTGCACAGATAATTTGTGAGCCGATTTCATCACCGACCTTACCGCAGCGCTTAACAAACGCCTGTTCAGACGCGATTATATTCCATTGCGACGCGATAAGATATAACTTAACCGTATCAGGATAAAACTTTATTTTATCTGTTTGATTTTTGATATTCAGCTTGTCCGCAAACAATTTACCCGATACAAAAGATAATAATCTGTGTTCTGAAAATGCAAGCCAATCCAAAGGCGCAATATTATCCAAATCAGAAGTTCCGATTTCATCAATAAGAAATTTATCAAAGGTCTGAATGAAGATCAAAGGATTAACCTTGCCCTTGTTAAGTAACTTTGGGTGCTGAACGCCGTTGTCATTTGGGTCGGGTTCGGTAAAATTCACACTGTAACCCTTATACGTATATGGCAGATTTTCCGCGAACTTGTTGAATATTTCGTCTTTTTTATCTATATCTTTCCCGCTCAGAAACAGATAGAAACGAGGTCCCCACATATGGTCACGGGAAACCTTGTCATCATAGCCGAGAACATCAGAGCCATAACCGATTAACCCTGCCGAATACTGCAAATCGGGGAAATATTTATCAATAACAGGCTTTGCGCATTCATTAAAAAATTTCTCGCATAATTCCAATCCTTTTATAAATTCAGCCATTTTTCTCCTCTTTTACTTTAACTCAAATCTTTTTATTAAGCTCATTGGATAAGTATAAACTTCTAACGCGGTGATTTTTGCTTGTTTAAAACAATTCCTGTCAAACACCAATTTCATGGCATTTTGCAAATGATCAGTATCCATTTCCGCAATCGTACAATGTATTGACGGACTGTCATCTTTGATAGAGTTATATCTGCCGATACCTGTGCAATACTCCTCATACTTTTGATGAAAGCCGTAATAAAAATCCACAAAAGTTTTTGAATAGGCAGGAGCAAGATATAAAACATTGCTGTTATTATTGGGAAGAAATGTGCCTAAGGAACAAAGATGAACATCAACGCGAGTATGACTTTCGCAAAATGCTTCCGTCCAATCACAAAGCCGCTTTTCATCCATATTTTCATAAGCAGCGATCGTTATATGTATTGGCCATTCAGGAACTGAATAGCCTGCATTCGCAAACGACTTCCTCAGCTTATTCAATATTCCGTCTGTAATCCTGTCAAATCTTGCAATCACTACATAGTTACTCATATTATAATTCCTTTACTATCTCTGCAGCCTCCATATCACTGCCGGCATATCCGAAGCCGCTCAAAAACGATGCACTTCCATTTCATCTCCGACCTTAAGACCCAAGCCAAGCAATCCGTTTCTTATATCTTGTTTAGTTTGATTCAACATAATTCTCAATAAACTCATCCGCACGAAGAATGCCTTTATTAAGCACAGCGTCATAAACATCCAAACTTGTGAATTTATCAAAAGCATAAAGACTTATGCAAATAAGATCCTGCTTGATTTCAATAATTGCGGTTCTCAGACTTTCGTTATTTCTAACCTTTTCGGAAATATTGTCGCAATACTTTTCTGCTTTTTCAATTGTGCCTTTATCCAAAAACCAAATATCGGTATTCCAACGTTCGCCGCTCAGATAAAATTCAAATCCGTGAAACCAAATTTTGTTTCCTTGCTCGTTGATTTCCTCTTTTGCCTCGTACCAAGTGGGATTGAAATTCTGTAGAATATAACTTGTGAGTTTGTGAAGTTTTTCCAACGACATAGAATCATTTTCAACATCAATATCCAAATCATTCCAAGCCATAAGATTCATTTTGTAACTGCCGATAATATGCGTCTTTCCGTATTTATTCAATTCATTCAGTAAGCCGTAATCATATAAAATATGATTTGCCTGTTCAAATCTGCCCAAACCAATCACCTTTAATCAAGTTTCATCTTATTGAAACAGGATATTTTATTCAGCGTTTATCATTGCAAATTATCGCTCCTGTTTTTAACTCAGTCCATACAGCTTATATGGGTTGTTTTTTAGTTCTGATTCATACAAACCAACAACATCCCATATAGTAAAAAACATTACCTTTGAATTACCAATTACACCGTTCTTAATAACACCTTTTTCATATGCCAGATTTTGAATTGTATACCAAGACTTAACAGGAAACGTTCCTGCTTCAATAAACCATTTTTCAGGTGGATAAATTTTGTTGATTTCATCACTTAACGGAAAAGCATTTTTAATATCATTAGGCAGTAAATCCTCCACATAATGCATCGCCGTTAGCTTATAAATATCAACTCCCAGCAGAAGAGCTTTTCCGCTGTTATGTATTAAGTATTGCAGTCCGTCCTTTACTTCATTTGCAGATTTGCCCCAAGCGGAAATGCGGAATATTCCTTCATTGGTTATTGTATCCGGCATATGTCTAAAAGTGTCTGCAATAATTCCCATAGCACTGCGGTCACAATCTTCGGGCAATATTTTGATTTTAGTTGTAATACCAAGTTCTTTGTCTTGATCGGTCAAAGGTAATTCTTTGCTTAATCTTAAGGCAGGCATAAATATGCTGCCGTTTTCACCGATAACTTCTTTTAAGGAAGAAATAACCGTCTCCGCGCCGCCGTCAACATATCCAAAACTGCTTAGTGAACTATGTACTTCTATTTCATCGTCCGATTGTAAACCTAAGTCTGCCAAACCATTGATAATATCTTGTTTAGTAATTACATTCATAATATAATTCCTTTTTTTAAATAATGCTATTCCTCCATTAATACTGTGTCAAATACAAATTGAAATTCTTCAGCCGTTTTATTCATAAAATCATAGAATTGATTCATGGCAAAATCCATATGGCAAGTCTTTTACACTGTTTCGGAGAGAATTTCCTATTTCTATATATTCATTCAGCTTTTTTGTTGTATTCCTTTTGCTTTAAGCTATTTATGTATCTCTGTCAACAAAGAAAAATTTGCCTTGCACAGTCTACATCATAAGATATATTCCCGCCTTGGCGAATGAACTCAACACGGTCTATTTTGTTGTTATAATATTCTTTTAATATTTCTGCCTCATCCATTTTTGTAATTTGCCCTTTCAATCCGAAATAACGGATCACCGTTTTCATTACATCCGCAATAACACATTCCGATTTTACGCATAACTTTATATGACGGCAGATTGTTTTTATCACATCCGCCGTAAACACAATCCAAGCACGCTTGCTCAAAAGCATATTTGATAACAGACTCCGCCGCTTGTGCCGCATATCTTTTGTTCCGATATTTTTCATCAATACTATAAAATATTACAACCTTGTCCTTTTCCGCTTCACCGTCTAAGCCGCACCAACCGATAATTACGGTTGGTTTTTCTTTTAGGCATACCGCCAAACAAAGATGTTTTATGTAACCAACTTTGTTTTGCTTGTAATTGCTAATCATCGTATTGATTGCGTTTTCGGCTTGTGCTGAAGAAATGATATTTGGATATTCATACATTCTTGCGACTTCGGCAATATCATTTTCACTTACTGTTCTTAAAATTAAATCCTTCGTTTTAAGTTCCATCATATTTTCTCAATAAATTTCCGACAACCGCTGATTCTCTTGCTTTTACAACAAAGAACATCACACTTTTCTGCATCACCGTAAAACACATTTCCGTTTATTTTTAACTTTACAATCTGAAACGCCTGTCTGCCTAAACGAATAAAATAATCAGACCACTTTTCGGCTTCTTCCAATGTTTTTGAAACATACAGGCAAGCCATTCTTGACGGATACTTTGGAAATTTATTTACTCTGACTTTTTCTAAAGCAACTTCTCTTAGTGCCACAGAGGTGTGGTGTTCAAGTTGTGTATTTTTATATTTTTCAGGATTTTTATAAACGTCGTTGACAATATCAAGTTTTTCATTTACTCTTTGCCAAACACCGTTATGATGATTTTCATCAAAGACTATATGCTGACCTATATACATAGGCTTTTCGGTTACCACATGATAGGCAATACATTTTTTCATTCTTATTAATCCAACAATTCCTTTCATTAAGCAGCAATGATTACAAAAGAAATCAATCTGTATATTCAACCGTGTAATCCTCATTGTCATTAACGACAACAGCCTGTCTGTCTGTAAGAATTATAAAGTTGAGATTCGGATTTTCGTCTATAGTTTTATCAATCAAAGCGTTGTACTCCTCGCTGCTGTTATAATGAGGCAAAATATAGGCTTGAATCAAATTAAGCGAATGATAATCCGTAAGCAACGGTGCGGCAGTTCTGTCGTCAAGATTATGAACATATTCGATAGACGGACACGCAATACATGAACCTGCGCTTGCACCGATATAAATCTTTTTATCCGCAAAATTCCTTAATTCATTTAATACATTTTTCTGTTTTATCTGCTGTAATAAATAAAAACAGTTACCGCCTGCAACATACAGCGCGTCAATCGTATTAAGCTTTTCCGCAATTTCTTCTTTGCTTTCCGTTGAAAGCTCAATATCAATTATTTTATATCCCATATTCTGAAGATTCAGTTTGTTTTGCACCATATAGCTGCGGTCGTTTTCCACTTCGGACGCAGTTGGAATAAAGCCAAGCGCAGAGCCTTTTTTAACATATTTTTTAATTATCCGCATATTGCCTGAAAGGAATAGTTTCATTTCTTAACTCCGTAAATCTATTCAAATAAATCGTGCGTAAAATCCTTTTCTCTTGCCGATACATAAGGCCATTCGCCTGTAGCTTCTATAGTCACAGCGTTCACATTGCCAAGATGGAAAGATACGTGCCTGAACTGCCCTAAAATACATTCAAATCTTGATTTATTATCACAATTTTCAGCCGCTTCATTCAGTTTATCCTCGGGCAGGCATTCAAGATACTCCGTTGTTTTAGCCTTAATCCCTTCAAAATAATTCAACAGTTCTTCTTTTGTAACGATACTATCCGATTCCATATCCAATGAATGTAAATTATCGCGGTGAAAATCAGCGCCTAAATAATTTTGAGGCGTACAGCACCAATAATCAAACCAATACATTGCGTGATAAATATGCTTCCACAGCGGCTGATGATATAGCTTTTTGTTTAAATCACAAGTCAATATCGCTCTGCGGAAATTATCCATTAAACCGTATGTCATATCTCTTAAAACATCTGACATATCGGAATGATTTATATTTCTATCCATAAATTCTCCTTATAATAAGTCCATTCCGTAATAATCAACATCTATAATCGTTCCGTCCGGATAAGTTTCCTGTGCCGATTTAAGAAATTCATCAAAACCCAAATGCCGATATATTTTTAGATTTTCTGTTTCACTCGGCTCAACGCCCAAAGTAACCTTTTCATAGCCCTTGCTTTTCAAATCATCAATCATAAAGAGAAACAACTTTGAAAAACAGCCCTTGCCCCGGTACTTTTCAATCGTTCTGAAAGCACAGAGATACGCCGTTTTATCATCCGCCAAATCGTCACCGTTTTGAACAATGCTTTTATCAAGCATGGCTGTTGCCTCGCAAATGATTTTGCCGTTCAGCACACCGTAATAAGCAATGCTCTGACCGTTTCTGACACGCTCTATTGATTCTGTTTTCCATGTCTTCCAATTATCACTTTTATGCTTTTTTATTTCAGAATTCCACTTTGTTTCCATTTCGTCAACGGTCGCGATTTTACATATATAATTTTTATTGATTATCATCGCAAAAGCCCTTACTTTCACTTTTCAGTAATGAGAAGGAAAAACAATCCTCTATACCAAAATCCGTTTTATCTCTCTGTCTTAACACCGCTTCACATTTAAAGCCCAAGCGTTTCAGCACATTCTGTGAACGGAGATTGCTTTTTGCAACAAAGGTAGTGATATTGTTATATCCGATTTCTTTAAAAGCGTACTCTAAAACTGCTTTAACCGACTCCGTCGCATAACCGTTGCCCCAAAATTCTGAGCCAAAGCAATAGGAAATAAAACCAACCTGCGCTGCCGCATTCTCATCACAGAGACAGACCGTACCGATTAAAGTATCCTTTTCTTTTAAAAACACACCCCAATAACATTCGTTGCATTTATAGCGCTCCTGCCATTTTGTCAAATAATGCTCAACAGAATTCACGTCAGGGTAACAGTCCCACGACATATACCCCGCAGCCTTGGGATCGGAATAAATATTTTCAAATAACTGCTGCGCATCCGTTATCGCAAGCTTTCTCATACAACAGCGCTTGGAATCTAACGTTTTTGTACCTAACTTATTCATATTTTTTAATTTGTCTCCTGCCGATTCTTTTTTGTGAATATTTTTCTCGCTTTCTCATATGGGCTTACAGAGCCGAAATGCCTTATAATACCGGGCAGTCTTTTATATGCCTTAGGATCCCATTCGTCCGAAGCCGCGGCGTATTTTATTCCAAAATACGGCATCAACTCCGAAACCTCCTTTTTAAACACCGCATACGGAGGTTTGCTTTTGCTCCATGCGGTTTGCGCGGTTGCGATAAACCTCGGGAAACACATATATTCCATTTGCTTCCTATTCTCTATGTATTCCGTCCATATCGGCGTGTCCACTCCGATAACGTTTTCGTTAATCTGAGGATCATAGCAATACACCTTTTTAAGAGGCGTCATAGCATATGGATAATCGGCGTAATAGTGGAAAAAATCACTGTTTATAATCCGATTCGGGCAGTTTTTGGAAAGGCGCTTTGGATCCATCCACATCTGAACGGTTATGTTCTCGGCGAGATTTCCGCCTTTCAGGCTTTCGTTCCACGTTATAACCTTTTTACCTTTCCCCGCAAGATAATCCGCAATGCGGTTTATAAACCAACCCTGAAGTTCATTTTCGTTTTTAAGTCCCTCATCCGCCATTCTTTTTTGGCAGTCGGGGCAGTTTTGCCATTGCGGCTTCGGAGCCTCGTCGCCGCCGAGATGAATATATTCATCCGTGAAAATTTCGCAGATTTCATCAAGAATCAAAAACAGCGTTTCATATGTTTTCTCGTTTCCTGCGCAGATAATATCTTTAAATATTCCCGGTTTCGTTTTGATTTCAACTTTTTTGCCGCAGCAGGCAAGCTCGGGTATTGATTTCAGCAGTGCGGACGCGTGACCGGGCATATCAAATTCGGGTATGACCTGCATATGTTTTTCGTGCGCAAATGCGATAATCTCTCTCATCTGTTCCTTCGTGTAATATCCGGAGTGGATTTTATCGTTCTGTTCCGCTCCGAAATGATTGCCTTTTCTGACAGAACCTGTATTTATAAGCTCCCTTCTGCAATCCATCTCCATCCGCCAGCCCTGATCGTCGGTAAGATGCCAGTGAAAAACGTTAAATCTGAGCTTTGCGCAATAAGTTATCATTCTTTTTATATCGCTGACAGAGATGAAATGGCGGCATGAATCAAGCATAAACGAACGGTGAGAAAATCTCGGAGAATCCTCGATATGAACATTCGGAAGGTTCTTGCCGCACTGAAATTTTATCTGTTCCAGAGCGCCTCGGGCATAGAAAAGTCCTGCGTCGGACGATGCTTTGAGCGTTATTTCACCGTTAATATCCATAACAAAGCCCTCCGGGGGAATAGCATTGTCATAGCGTATTTTGATTTCCGTTTCATTGCCTGTAAACCCGCTTTTGCAAACGATTTTTTCAGGTGCGGGGATAAGTGAAATTTTCATAACGATTCACCTTTTCTTTATAATATCGAACTGTATCAGCCGCTGATTTTGCTGTATTTAAGTCAGGAAAATGCAGTCCGTTTATTATATTTTCTTAAACAATTTTGCAGACCAAAAGGTCATACCCATTTTTTCAATATAAAAGCGCAGAATACTTTTGTGATTTTTAGTTGCTGTAGACAATGTGATATAGTCTGCAATTTGCCCGAAATAATTCTGAGCATATTCAAAAAGCGCACTGCCTATTCCTTGCGAACGGCAGTCTTTTTCAACATATATTTCATCTATCTCAAAGCATTTTGCTCCCTGCTCAACCGGCGCAATCGTTTCTTCAGTTTCCGAACACCTGCCGAATAAGTAGCCGATTATTTTATCCTCTGAATATGCAAGGAATAAATCATTGCCTGTTAAATCATTCTTGTTATTTGCGCAATATCCAAACGTTGAATCTTCTTTTCCCATTTTTTTGAAAGCGCTATAAAGCTTTTATATTGCTGTCGGTCCATTCGGCTTTTTTTATTTCTATTTCCATTTACTATTCCTCCGTTCCTGCCGCGTCAACACATACGGAATTTTTACGGCAGCAATCCCGATTATAATTTTTTGGCATAACAAGACGCCGTTTTGTTTCTGCGTACGGCTCAAAATCGAACTTTTTATAGAAACGAAGCAGATCGACATCATTCTAAAACATATCGGTTTTTTTCATATTCGGATATACCTCAGCATCGCCGTATCCGCCTTTTCGGGAATCCTCTATCACACTTTGGAGCATTTCGGTTGAAATGCCCTCGCAACGGTACATTTGCCTAAGCTAATCTTAACATCAAATTCTGGAATTTACAAGCGGCCGCCTGCCGCATAAATAAATTTATCGGGGAAATGCTCCGCCAAAATCAAAATCGGAGCTGCCGCCCATGGGTGAAAAAGGCTTGTGTTCCATTTTTTATCCTTGCCCCAAGCTTCAAAACAGACTGTTGCGCCCTCTTTTATCATATTCAGCCAGCTGTTTTCCCCGTCTGACGTTAAAAATCCGTAAGCGTCGTTTTTTTTGCCTGAAACGCAAAGCGCTTTAAGATAAAAATACGACATATAAACGCCGCAGCGCATACCGCGCGACACAAGATAATCCGCAATGTTTTCTCTCCTGCTGTTGCCGCATATATCGAAAACAACAGGCAGAAAATTTGAATGGACAGATGAATGGAGGCTCGCGTCGCTGTCTGTATAAAGACTGCTGTCCTTATTATAAAAAGCATTGTTAAAGCTTTTTTTAAGCTCCGATACCTTATCTTCAAACGGTATTTTGAGCAGTTTCTTTATTTTCTGAGTGTTTTCGATACAAGAAATATAAAAAGCGTTGATTACATTGTGTCTGCCTCCGCCGATGGGATCGGATAAATTAAAATCGTAGCTGTCGCGAAAATTATCCGGCCAGTCAACCAGATTCCACTGACCGTCGACCTTATTGAGCAGTCCGTCTTTGTCCTCATACTTTTTGAAGCTGTTTATAACGTAATCGCACACCCAAACCGTTTCGGAAAGGAATTCGAGGTCTTTCGTGAGCGTGTAATATTTCAGGAGCATAAGAGGAAAAAGCAAGGAATAATCGGCAATTTTCTGTTTTAATGAACAGGGGGACACGGCAAGAAGCTCCGAGCCGTATTTAACAGACTGTGCCGTATTTTCGATTGCCTTTTTAAGCATACGGCAGTCTCCCGTAAGATAAAAATGAGCAAAGCCCGATATGAAAGCATCGCCCGCATACTGCCCCTTTTCACGCGTCGGACAATCCACAAAAACTTCCTGAGTTCCGTATTTTATTGTATTTTTACACAGATTGAAAACAGCGGTCAGCTTTTCATCCGTGCTTTTAAGCTGTGCGGATTTTTCGGGAAAAGGATAATGCCTTACGAGGATTTCGGCGTCTTTCACGGTGACTGAGCCGTCTGTAATAATTTCAAGGTATCTGAACGCCTTATAATCATACTGCTCAATTCGATTTTCCCCCTCGTTTAAAATGCAGATTTCCTCATACTCGCAGTTGCAGCGCATTTTATATCTCGGTCTGCCGTTTTCGTCAAGCTCTTCAGCGCAGTGAATCATTATTTTGCCGCCCGATTTTTTTGAAACGGCGCATATTCTCAGGTGACACGCGTATTCCTGACCGAAATCGTAAAAATATCTGTTTGCGTTTACAACGGCTTTCGCGCGGACAGGATAAATTTCAAGCGCGGGGAAAGGTTTCTTATTCAATTGATAATCCGCGTCAACCGCAACGCAGTTTTTATATCCGCTGTCACGGATTCTCAGATCTCTGTCCTCAAGAAACGCCGTGTCATATCCTGTAACGCGTTTGGAAACAAAGCTGTTGTCCGTGCAGTATTGCCAGCTTTCGTCCGTCCCGAAAGCGAACACGTTGTCAAAATAGAAATCGGCTATCATGACCTGTCTGCCGTCCCCACTGACAAAAACACGGTTCACCAGTCCCTGATAATACACAACCGCTTCAACGGTATTTTCGCCTTTTTCAAGAAAATCGGTTATATCGTATCTGTTGTAATTGTATGCAAACGCATATCCCGGCGCAGGTCCCTGACCGACATATTTTCCATTGATAAAAAGCTTATAATAATCGTCCGCCGTAATGTTTACGCACGCCCGCGGAATTTTGGCAAGCGTAAAGGATTTTTTCACCTTCATATAAAAATTCTTTATTCTTCCCGCGTCTCCGCGAAATTCCTGTGCCGTTATCCATTTTCCGGAAAATACATTGTTCACGCCGTCACCCTCTTAACGCGCCGTTGAATTGCAAGCGCAATTATGGTATTCTTAAATTGATCATTTTCATATAAAGCTTTTCAGCCTACAGGAGGAAAAAATATGCTGTTCGCGCAGATGAACGAAAAAAGATTTATGACCGATTTTGACGGAATATGGGATTTCCGCCTCGGCGGAGAAAATCTTGAAGAAAAATGCCTGACTGACAAAATGGAAAATCCCGAAAAAATATATGTGCCCGCTTCATATAACGATCAAAAGGCGGATGTTCGCTTCAGAGATCACTACGGCTGGGCATATTACCAGAGAGACTTTTCCCTTCCCGTGTTTTTCAGAGAAGAAAGGCTCGTTCTCCGTTTCGGCGCTGTCGCGCACAACTGCATTGTATATATTAACGGAAAGCCTGCCGCAAGGCATAGGGGAGGCTTTTTGCCGTTTGAAATTGAACTTGAGCCGTCGCTTCTCAAAGAAAAAAATCTTCTTTGCGTTGCCGTTGACAACAGAGTCGATTTTTCTACTCTTCCGGTCGGCAACGAAAACAGAAGGGCCATGTTCGGCGATTCGCTCCCCGATTTTGAAAGCGTTAAAGGGACAATTATAAAAAAGAAAAATTATCCTAATTTCGACTTCTTCAATTACTGCGGCATCAACAGATCCGTCAAGCTGTATACTACGCCGAAAGAATATATAAAAGACATTTGTGTATGCACAAAAATTCTTGGCACCAATGCGTCGGTTAAGGTCACTGCCGAGCTTGCCGGCACCGGCAGTGCATCCGTTTCGATTATTGACAGTAAGGGGAAAGAAATCATATCCGATCAAAAAATCAATGAGAAATTTATTATTGAAAACGTCAAACTTTGGCAGCCGGGCAGCGCTTATTTATACACTGCGAAGGTCAGCTTTAAAAACGACTGCTACTACCAGAAATTCGGCGTGAGAGAAATAGAGGTAACAGGCAACAGCTTCCTTATCAACTCAAAGCCCTTCTATTTCAAAGGCTTCGGCAAGCACGAGGACAGCGAAACACATGGCAGAGGCACTGACGAGGCTCTTAATGTTAAAGATCTTTCCCTTATGAAATGGATAAACGCAAACTCTTTCAGAAGCGCACACTATCCCTATTCCGAGGAAATGCTGAACCTTTGCGACGAGGAGGGCATTGTCGTCATCGCCGAAGCTCCTGCAGTGGGACTTAATTTCCCGGGTGCGAACAAGGATTGGTATAAAAATTACTGCCATACCGCCGAATATCACCAAGAGGTGATAAAGGATATGATCGCAAGGGACAAAAATCATCCCTGTATAGTAATGTGGTCGCTTGCAAACGAACCTGATACGACGGCGCGCGCGGACAGCGCTTTTGATTATTTTGAACCGCTTTACCGTCTTGCTCACAAATGCGACCCTCAGAACAGACCGGTTAGTGTGGTCGTCTGCAACAATGATTATGTTAAGGACAGGGTTGCTCCGTTTATGGACGTCATCTGTCTTAACCGCTATTACGGCTGGTACATTTTCGGCGGAGACCTTGACGCGGCGGCGCAGGCAATGGAAATTGAAATGGCGTACTGGAGCAAATTCAACAAACCGGTTATGCTTACCGAATACGGAGCTGACGCCGTTTCCGGAATTCACAATGCGGTACCCGATATGTTCAGCGAGGAATTCCAGCTTGAATACTACAAAAGAATAAACCGTGTTCTGGACAAATATAAATTCATCGTCGGAGAACAGGCGTGGAATTTTGCCGATTTTGCGACAATACAGGGCGTTATGAGAGTTGACGGAAATAAAAAGGGCATCTTCTCAAGAGACAGACGCCCTAAGCTCGCGGCCCATTATTTTAAAACCCGATGGAAAAACATCCCCGATTTTAACTATAAGGGAACACGTTGATTATATAAATTCGGGAAGATAGCTTCCGTGCGCTTCAATCAGCTCGTCGCACATTTTTACAATGGTGTCTATATCAAGCTCTGCCGACGTGTGCGGATCAAGCATCGCCGCAAGGTAAACATCATTTTTCTTATGGCTTCTTGCCGCCTCAATCGTCATAAGCTGGCAGTTGATATTTGTCATATTCAGTGCGGCGCAGGCTGTCGGCAGTGTGCCTACGGCTGTTGGATGAATGCCTACTCCGTCGACAAGGCACGGCACTTCAACGCACGCCTCCTCGGGGAAGTTTGAAATCAGATGATTCGTGTTCAGAACATTTCCGCCTATTTTATACGGAGTGTTTGTGATGACTGCCTCCATAATGCGAGAGGCGTACTCTTTTGAACGTTTGAATTCCTTTATTCCGCTTACTTTGAGCTGTTCAAATTCCTCTTTCCAGCTTTTTATCTGATTGACGCATCGTCTCGGATATTCATCAAGCGGAATATGGTGTCTTTCAATCAACTCGGGATATTTGCTTTTGATAAAATACGGATTATATTCGGCATTGTGTTCGCTGCTCTCTGTGCAGTAGTAGCCGAAACGCTCAATATAAATATTTCTTACCTGATCGTCAAACGCTTTGTCCTCCGCAAGACGGCGGCGAACTCTTTTTCTGATTTCGGGATAAAGATCTTTTCCCTGTGAATCCTCGATTTTGATGAGCCACGCCTGATGATTGATTCCGGCAATAAGCTCCTTTCGGCTTTCGGCGTATTCCTCCATACCCACTCCCTTAAGAATAGATTCGGCACAGGTCTGAACGGAATGGCAAAGCCCTACGGTGTCGGCAAAGGAATACCGCTGTATATATCCTGTAATCATTGCCATCGGATTTACATAATTGAGAAACATTGCGTCCGGGCAAACCTCCCGCATATCTCTGCAAAAATCCTCAACAACAGGAATTGTGCGCAGCGCTCTCATTATTCCGCCTATGCCGAGTGTATCCCCTATCGTCTGCCGCAGACCGTATTTTTTCGGAATTTCAAAATCGGTAACGGTGCACGGCTCATAGCCTCCGACCTGAATCGCGTTTATTACAAATGAAGCTCCTTTGAGAGCTTTTTTTCTGTTTTCAACGCCGAGATATGTTGTTATTGACGCGGGATTTCCAAGATAAGCGTTCATGGCATCAACAATAAGCCTGCTTTCGTTCAGGCGTGTTTCATCTATGTCATACAATGCAAATTCGCTGTTCTTCAAGCAGTCCGTAAGCATACAGTCGCCTATAATGTTTCTTACAAAAACAGTGCTTCCCGCACCCATAAAGGTTATTTTCATATTCACTCGCCTCATTAATGATTAAATACTATTGTTGTTGTAAATTCTTTTAAATTGTCGTCATAATCCCACTGATAATTTCCGCTGTATTTCTGCGCGATTTTCATTATGCTTTTTGTGCCGTAGCCGTGCAGCTTTTTATCCTTCTTTGTTGTTGCAAGATTCTTGTTTATTGTCACGGGAGGCATGTCGCAGCTGTTGATACACGTCAGCACGTCAAAGGTCTGCTTTCTGTTTATGGATAGTTCAATCGTTTTTTCATTTGATTTTTTTGCCGCTTCAAGGGCATTGTCAAGCAGATTGTTAAGCAGGGTGGAAAGATCGCTGTTTTCAATAAAATCAAGGTTCGCGGTTTTAACGATTGTGATGAACTTGATATTGTTTATTTCACAGAGAATACTGTATTTATTTATAATCATATCAAGAATTTTATTCTTCGTTTTTCCCGACACACTTATCTTCTTCAAGTCATCATATATCTTATCTATGTATTCATCAACGGTCTCATTGTCGGAGAGCGCTTTGATTGTTATAAGATGATTTTTTGTATCATGCGCAAATCTGTGAAGTTCATCGTTCTGATGCTCGAGTATTGCGTTGTAAGCGTCATTGATTTCAATCTTGTCTATCTCGTTTCTTAAAGCAAACAGCTCGTTATCCTTTTTTATTGAATTGTTGTAAAAAACATAAATAACGATAACCGAGAGGAGCATGATGAAGCTGATTACGGATATTGACGTGTTCAGCTCTGACGAAACCTTGCTTTTTGAAAGCACTATGCGAAGAATGACCAACATAACCATTGTGCTCACAGGATAGATTAGAAGATACAGCGGAGAGCCGTTTGTCTGACTTTTATAGGATGATATTCTTGTGCATACCTTGCAGATTATGAAGTACAGCATTTTGCTCAGCAGCACATCAAGAAAATAAATGGTGAAATTATCCTGATATGACGTGTAGGCGGTTTCCGTAAAGGCGGATATAATTGACAGTACAGCGCTTTCAGAAATGGTTACAATAACTTCTAAAATTATAGTGTTTATTACAGCTTTCAGTAAATTAATTTCAAAACATAATAATGAAAAAACTATATTTATTAACACAAAGGATAGAATATTTAAAGCAATATTGTTAAAACGAAAATTAAGTATTGCCGCGGGCAGAAACAGGGCAACACCTATCAGCAAAATATAACGGCTTTTTATTTTTCTTGAGGAAATATCAGAAAAATATGTATAGGAAATGAGCATTTCGGTCATATATACCGCTATGTTGAAAATATATTCTTTCATTTTATACGCCGCCGAAATAATTTATAAAGTAATTTTTAAATTTTGATCTTGTTCTGTACGCGACGGGAACCAGATAACTGTTGTTCAGTTCAACAATATCCCGTTCATATTTGGTTATATATTTCATATTGATAATAAAACTTGTGTGAACCTTAAAAAAATAGGAAGCAACAAGATTATTTTCCCAATAATTTATTTTTTCCCGGGACATAAATTCTCCGATCGTTGTTACGACCTTTGTTGCCCTGTTGAATATTTCCACATAAATAATATCGCTTGTCGAAACCCTTACGGCGCCGTCCTTATATTTCAAATAAAAATCAACCATCCTGTCGTCAATTAAATTTATTGCCTTTTCAAGACCCGAATACAGCCTTTTGGCGTCCAAAGGCTTTACGATGAATCTAAGAACATCGAGATCCATTGCTTCATCGAGATATTTATCGTATGCCGTTATGATAAATATGATAATATTTTTGTTTGCCTCCTTGAGCTTAACTGCAACATCCGTACCCTTCACATTTCCTATCTCTATATCAAGAAAGGCAATATCGTATTTTTTACCGCAATTTTTCAGCAGTTCCTCGCCATTATAAAAGGTGTCAATCTCTGTATCGTAATTATGATCATCCATAAATAATTCAACATGATTTTTTATATCGTTCACATATGCGCGTTCATCATCACAAATCAAGATATTCATATTTCACCTCTAAAATAAAATATACTTATTACAAAAGAATATTGTAATAAGTATACCATATTTTGACAAAAAATCAAATTCTTGTATCGTCTTTCCTGTGAATATAAGCATCAAGCAGCTTCCATATTGTTTTCTGCTCCTCAATGGTGCACGAGGCAATCATATCAATAATATTTTCCTGAATATCCTTTTTAATGATCCCCGCAATAAAATAATCCGAGTTCATATCAAACTCCTCACAGATTTTTATAAAGCTGCTCATTCGCGGATAGCTTTTACCGTTTTCTATATTTGAAATCTGATGATCGCTCAAATCAACCGCCTCCGCAAGCTGGCTCTGCGTCATTCCCATATGCTTTCTTTTCTGCATAATTCTCATACCCAAAATCACTTTTTTATCTTTATTATCCATGATAACACCTCAAATTGATGTTATCATCATAGCCGAAAAAAATGAACGAAATTAAAATCATATTTTCTTTATAATTGAAAATTTTTGATTAAAATATCAAATTACAAATTTATTTGTCAGATTGTGCTGTTTGGGCACAAATACGTGCGAATATGCCGCTTTACTTGTTATGGAAAAAAGGCTTTGCTAAAATAAACATACCAGAATATTTTAGAAAAGAGGTATTTTCAATGAGCAAGAAAACAAGCGCGCTTCAGGCAATAAAAAAGATGGCTGAAAAATCATTGGCGGTAAGCGCAAATTCAACAACCTGTACTTGGGTATATCAGCCAAAAGCTCCCGCAGCTCTTAAAAAATTCAGCAAAATAGATAAATGATAACCCATCTATCTGAATTTTTCACTGAAAAGTTAATATCGGACGGCAACATTGCAAAAGAGGACCGTGAACTTTATGTTTACGGTTTCTTTATGCTGTTATCCCAGCTCATGTATTTGATCATTGTCTGTATTCTGGGACTGATCTTCGGCTGCTTTTTTGAAAGCGTGATTTTTTACGCGGCGTTTCTCTTTATCAGAAGATACGCGGGCGGCTATCACGCGTCATCGGAAGCAAGGTGCGAGCTGATGTCAATATCCTCTATCGTTGCAAGCATTGCGGTTATCAAGCTGTCGGGTATATATAATTTCGGAATATTCCTGTTAATTCTCGCAGGAATTTCCGCGGTCTGCATATTTATTCTCTGTCCGCTGGACACACCCGAAAAACCGCTTTCCGATAAAGAGATTGTTCATTTTCGCAAAACAGCAAGAATCATTCTTGCCATAATAGCCGTTGCCGCTGTCGTTTCCTATGGATTCCGGCTTAAAGTATTATTCGCGCCCGCCTGCGTCAGTCTTATTCTGGAAAGCGTACTGCTCGCAGCAGGGAAAATCAAAGAACGCCGTCTGCGTTTTGTGAACCGCACCGAATAGGATAGACCGCACAAAAAAGCCTGCTTGGTGTAGAAAATTCAATTTTAAGCAGCAAACGGATTTCGTTTTCAAGCGGAGTCCGTTTTGTTTTAGCTTGAATACGGCAATCCTTGCAGAAACGGATGTATTCGGATAGAAGGCGATTTTGCTTTTATAATCCCTTATATGCCCGTAACTTCTTGCCATAAAGAATCCCTCCTGATGTTTATTCCGCATCAAGAGGGGTCTTTTTTTATTGTCCTTTTTAATCGAGCAAAATAGGTTTAACTTCGCGCCTGAAAGAATCGTTTTTTGTGCGTAAGGTTATTTTTTCCGCAGGCATACTTGCCGTATGGCAAGGCAAAAAACGGCGTTAGGTACGGAGCTTTTCATTTTACTTATCAATCCCTTTCAAGTATTCGTCTATGGCAGCAGCGGCCTTTTTTCCTGCGCCCATTGCTTTTATAACGGTTGCCGCGCCCGTTACGGCGTCTCCGCCCGCAAAAACGCCCTTTCTTGAGGTTCTGCCGTTTTCATCGGTGATAATGCCGCCTGAAGCGTTTACGTCAAGTCCTGCCGTTGTTGCCTTTATAAGCGGATTCGGAGAAGTTCCTATTGCAATAATCACGCAGTCAACATCAAGAATATGCTCGCTGCCCTCCATTTTAACAGGCCGCCTTCTTCCCGATTCATCAGGCTCTCCGAGCTTCATCTCAACACATACAACACCGCAAACGTTTCGGCTTTCATCCCCTATAATCCTTGTTGGATTTTGAAGCGTTTTAAATTCTATGCCCTCTTCACGGGCGTGTTCAACTTCTTCCGCCCTTGCAGGGATTTCCTCAAGAGAACGGCGGTAAATAACATAGACTTTCTGAGCGCCGAGGCGCAACGCGGAGCGCGCCGCGTCCATTGCGACATTTCCTCCGCCCACAACCGCAACTCTGTTGCCGCGTTTAACAGGCGTTCTGCTGTCACGCTCATAGGCTTTCATTAGATTAATCCGCGTTAAAAATTCATTTGCCGAATAAACGCCCTTTAGATTTTCGCCCTCGATGCCCATAAATCTCGGAAGTCCCGCTCCCGAGCCGATGAACACTGCATCGTGCTTTTTAAATATATCGTCTATCGAAATGCTTTTTCCGACAACAACGTTTGTTTTGAACACAACGCCGTTTGCCTTGAGTCCCTCTATTTCGCGCGCAACGATTGATTTTGGAAGTCTGAATTCAGGAATACCGTAAACAAGAACGCCGCCCGCAATATGGAGCGCCTCAAAAACCGTTACGTTGTATCCGAGTCTTGCAAGGTCACCTGCGCAAGTAAGGGAACTTGGGCCTGAGCCGATTATCGCAACGCTCTTTCCGTTTGTCGCCCGTTCAACTGCTTTTATTGCGGCGTTTTTGTTATGGTAGTCCGCCACAAAACGCTCAAGGCGTCCGATTGAAACGGGATCGCCCTTTATCCCTCTCACACATTTTGATTCGCACTGTTTTTCCTGCGGACACACCCTTCCGCAAACGGCAGGCAGCGCGGAGCTTTGATTAATGATTTCATATGCCTTTTCAAAATCACCGTCTGCAACGCATTTTATAAAATCGGGAATTGAAATATTAACGGGACAGCCGCTTATACACGGTCTGTGCCTGCAGTGCAGACATCTTTTCGCCTCGTTGACGGCAGTTTCGGCGTCATACCCGAGATTTACCTCATCAAAATTTTTATTTCTGATCAGAGGATCCTGACACGGCATAGGATTTCTTTTTGTTAAATCCATATTATTCCTCCCCACTGTTCATAATACGGCAGTTAGCTTCACGCTCAAACCTCTTATACATTGCGCTTCGCTCTATAGCCTCGTCAAAATCAATAAGGTGACCGTCAAATTCAGGGCCGTCAATGCAGGCAAACTTTGTTTCACCGCCGACTGTGAGGCGGCAGCCTCCGCACATTCCGGTGCCGTCTATCATAATAGGGTTCATGGAAACACGCGTGCTTATACCGTAGCCGCGCGTCAGCTCGCAGACGTATTTCATCATAACAAGCGGACCAATCGCAACGACAAGATCGTATTTTTCGCCGCTGTCAAGCAGTTCTTTAAGGGCGTCCGTAACAAAGCCCTTTTTGCCGGAAGAGCCGTCGTCGGTAACAAGAACGTATTTATCCGAAACAGCTTTGAACTCATCCTCGAGAATAACGATTTCCTTTGTTCTGAAGCCTGCAATGCAGTGAACCTCCGCCCCATTCTGATGAAACTTCTTTGCAACGGGATAGGCTATGGCAGATCCCACTCCGCCGCCCACCACAGCAACCTTTTTGTAACCGTCTGTTTCGGCGGCGTTTCCGAGCGGGCCTACAAAATCGCTGATATAATCGCCCTTTTCTTTTTGATTCAGGCGTGCCGTTTCGGCGCCGACAATCTGAAAAATAATCGTCACCGTTTTCTTTTCCCTGTCAAAATCGGCTATCGTAAAGGGCACACGCTCGCCGTCCTCGTCAACGCGCAAAATGATAAACTGCCCCGGCTCTGCCTTTTTGGCAACATACGGAGCTTCAACAACCATCTCGGTAACTGTTGAATTCAGTCTTTTCTTTTCCGCAATTCTATACAATATAATCCCTTCTCTGTTATCCGTATAAAATCCATATAAAAATAATTATATCTGAATAAACCGCATCGGAGTTGATACGGTATAAAAATTTAATAATATTTTAATAAACTTATCAAGAACGCTCACTCGGCAGTTCCGCTTCATACATTCCGATACATTCCCTCCCCGTTAAGGGATTTGCCGTATTGCGTGCGTTGAAATAAAGCCTGAGCCTGCCGTCATAATAAACAAGGTGGCAGGCATAGACAAACTGCGCCATCCAATCGCTTTCGCCGCACCGCTGCGGTTCGAGAAGCATTTTTACAAACTCAAATTTTATTCCGTCATCGGAGCGCAAGAGCATAATTGCCGAACGACTTTTGCCGTTCTTTTCAAAAATTCCGTTTTGCAGCCCTATATAACAGTCGGCAAGTCTGTATACCTTAATGCAGCCTGAGCAGAGGTTGAGATACGGACTGCTCCTGTCGGGTCGTATTATCGGCTCGCTTCGCGAAAGGTAGCCTTCGTCAATATCGGCGCTCTCGGCAAAGCTTATATATGTCGGCTCACAGAAACCGCAGTCTTTGATAAATGTCTGTCCGCATGAATAATATAGGCGGTAATTTTCCCCGATTTTTATCAGAAACGGATTTGAAATTGCCTGTCCTCTGCCGTCCGCCTCAAAATCACGCGTTTTTCCTATGACCCGACGCGGTTTTGTCCACAGTTCAAGATCATCGGACACCGTTACAAAAATTTCGGATTTCCATTTGCCGCCCACAAGACTGAGCGCGTTTCCTGCAACCGTTTTTGTTCTCTCATAAAAAAGATAATACCTGCCGTCTATAAAATTTATGTTTGGCCGCATTGCTCTGGGAACAATTTTTTTTACATTTTCGAAATCAATTCCGTTCTCACTGCTGAACATATAAACGCCGAAAAATGTGTGGCAGAAAAGATGCCACAGACCGTCGCACGACTGGGACGGAGTAAGTACCGACGGGTCGGCGGCGGTAAAGCTGCCGCCGAAATTTCTTATAATCGGATTTCCTTTATACAGTTTGAACTGCGCTTTGTTTATTTCGTCAAAAGAGAGCTTTTGCACCGACGTCACCCCGTATATAATGCGGCTTTGCAGCTTTATGCCTTTTTGAGTCTTATAACATTCCAGCTCAGCGGCTTCATTGAAACGGTAAGAATAGAACCGTCAAGCTTCGGAAGCGCATTCCCGTGCGGTCTGACAACAACGTTGTCAAAGCTGTTTTCCGCCTTTTTATCAAAGCCGTCCATAGAGATGAATTCATACGGAGCATAGCCCTCGAAATCCATAAGATTTACGTCAAGAACGGCGTTTTCATCAAGGCTCTTATTAACACAGAATATCGAAACCTCTCCGTTTTCCTCGTCAAACGTCGCAATTGCCTCAAGATACGGAACATCCGTGAACTCTTTGCAGTCGTATTTCGGACATTCCATAAGCGGAAGAAGCGCCGCTCCTCTGCCGTAATTGGAAAGGTGCATAAACGGGAAGAATATAGTCTGTTCAAACACACCGCCGCCGGTCTTTGTGAAAATCGGAGCGATTACGTTTACAAGCTGTGCAAGGCAGGCTATTTTTATTCTGTCGCAGTGGCGCAGAAGAGTAATAAGCATTGAGCCGACAAGCAGAGCGTCTTCAAAATTGTAAATATCTTCAAGGAGAGGAGGAGAAATGCTCCATTTGTCAAACGGTCTGTTTTTTGAATGATACCAGACATTCCATTCATCAAACGAAAGGTTTATCGTTTTCTTAGAGCGCTTTTTCGCCTTGACATAATCGCAGGCGCAGATTACCGAATAAATAAATTCGTCAAGTTCGAGCGTCCTTGCGAGAAAACTCTGAATATCATCTGATTTATTGTCATAATACTGGTGAAGCGATACATAATCAACGCTGTCATAAGCAATCTCAAGGCTTTCAACCTCCCACTGTCCGAAAGTGCTTGAATTTCTGCTTGACGAACCGCAAAGAACGGTTTCAATTGACGGATCGATCCACTTCATAACCTTTGACGCCTCAAGCGCCGTCCTGCCATATTCCTTTGCGGTTTTGGCGCCCATCTGCCACGCGCCGTCCATCTCGTTTCCGAGACACCACAGCTTGATCCCGTGCGGTTCTTTATAACCGTGTGCAATACGCAGATCCGACCATGCCGAGCCGCCTTTATGATTGCAATATTCAACAAGGTTTCTTGCCGCTTCGGCATCCCTTGTGCCGAGGTTTACCGCCATCATACATTCGGTGTCTGCCTTTTTGCACCATTTCATAAACTCATTTGTTCCAAAATAATTCGGTTCGGTCGTTCCCCAGGCAAGATCCAGTCTTTTCGGTCTTTTCTCAACAGGACCCACTCCGTCTTCCCAGTTGTAGCCCGAAACAAAATTTCCGCCGGGATAACGGACTACAGGTACATTGAGCTTCTTTACAAGCTCAATAACGTCTTTCCTGAATCCGTCCTCGTCCGCCGTGGCGTGGTCAGGCTCATATATCCCGCCGTAAACCGCTCTTCCGAGATGCTCAATAAACGAGCCGTAAATTCGTTTGTCAATATCTCCTATGCGGAATTCCTTTGCTATCGTCATTTTAGCATTCATATGTATCACCGTCTCTTCCTGAAAATATCTCTTATATATTATCATATATATCTATTAAAATAAAGAAAAATTTATTAAATACTAAAAATTTTTTATTGGCTCGATTTCCAAAAAATCCTAAGAAATTAATAGTATAGCAGACTTTAATATGTGCAAAATATTACAGAGAAAATTACAATTATACACAAATTAAGGGAGAAATGTTTACATGAAAGCAACAGGAATTGTAAGACGAATCGACGATTTGGGAAGAATCGTAATTCCTAAGGAAATAAGACGCTCGTTCCGTATACGCGAGGGCGACCGACCACTGATAACATTGACAGACGATGAACGCTTCTGTTTCGCAATGCTGAATTTCTATGAGCGCTGCGTTAGATAATAAAATGAATGGAGAAAAAACAATGAAATCGTTATTTGAATAAATTAGAAGTACATACTCAAGGCAGGAGATGTCTGTTTGATGAATGTTGTGTCTGGTTCAACAAATTATAAGATAGGTATTTTGGCGCAAACACTATATGAAACTGACATCTATACGTTGAATGCGATAATTTATTTATTTCATTATTTCCTGCTGTTTTCACTATTTAATTCCTCCCTGTTTTTGTAATGCGGATGCCAAACCGTTTCTATTATACTTGGAGGTTATTTTTTCGCCAATACTCTCGCCTTGCTTGCAGCTCGGCGTTCTTATTTTTACTAAAGCGCTCTATTCCCCCCCCGGTAAAACCGGGGGGTTTCATGCTTATAGCCAAACAATAGAAATGACCTATGCCGAGAAGATCAGCATAGGTCATTTTTGCTAATATGATTTCTATCTTTCCAAATCTCGCTCGTCATGGTTTTGGGAGTTACAGTAACGCTCTTTCTTTAGACTATCCTTCCAACGCTTCCGTTTAAAGAGCTTTGCTACTTCTTCATCAAAGTCATATCCTAGAAGATAACCGGTATCGTTTCGGCGCTCAATTATCAAATAATTATAATTTAGAACAACAAAGATTTATTTTTAAATAATCGAGTCTTTTTTTGTCGTTTTTTTGTACATTTTTGCAGAAAAATTGACATTTATGACGATTTTGCCTATCATAAACTTGAGATATTATATATATATATATATATGAGGTGATCTTATGTGGTTAGATAATGCTTCCGATATTGATTTTTTGTTTTATGAACCTTATGCAGAAATCATTTCTAACATTGTAAATGACCAAAACAATACACCAACAACCATAGGCGTTTTTGGTTTATGGGGTGCCGGTAAGTCCACATTATTAAATTTAATTGATAAAAAATTAGAAAGCGACAAAAGCGATAGTAACACATTAGTTATAAATGTTAATGCATGGATGTTTGAAGGATATGAAGATGCTAAAATAGCTCTAATGCAATGCTTGCTTGGTGAACTTGAAAACAAAGATAAAGTGTCTTCTTTTAAAACCAAAATCAAGAGCTTAATTAAAAGAATAAACTTTTTGAAGATTGCTAGCAGTGCGCTTACTACTGGTATAGCTATCGCTAGTTCGGCAGCTACAGGTGACCCTGGATTTGCGGCAATGGCTGTTGCTCGAGATGCACAGGATGTTGTCAAATTTGCTAACGATGTAAAAGAATCAATAACTGCAGAAGAAGTAGTAAAAAATATTACAGATTTCAAAAAAGAATTTGAGTGTTTATTAAATGAGTCGAATATTAATGTTGTTGTAATAGTTGATGATTTAGATAGATGTTCACCAGAAAGAATTATTGAAACTCTTGAAGCCATAAAACTATTCTTGTCGGTGAAAAACACTTCTTTTATTATTGCAGCAGATAATAATGTCATTAAATATGCAATAAAGAAAAAATATCCCAAAATCGAGGATATGGATGTTGAACTTTCAGAGGAATACATTGAGAAAATTATTCAAATACCCATCTATATTCCTGATTTATCAACAAAAGACATTGAGAATTATCTTTTACTATTAATTGCTCAAAATCATTTTGATGCTGAGCAATTCAAACAAATAGTGGGAAAGGTATATGAAAAAGGTCTCATTACTAAAACAGATAGAATTACTGTTGACCAATTGTTTGAAATATGTAGAGAACTGAATTTCAACTATGAAGAAAACACACAGCTTTCCGATGATTTTTGCGTAATAGACAATATTAGGAACATCGTTTCAGCTACATTAAAAGGAAATCCTAGACAGGCTAAAAGATTCTTAAATACATTTATTACAAAACGAGAGTTAGCAAGAATGTATTATGGAGATGAAATTGAGCCACAAATCCTTGCCAAACTTTTAGTCCTTCAAAAAATTGATTCTGAATTGTTTAGTCAACTCAATGAATGGAACAAGGATTATCAAACAGAAAACGAAGAATTTAAAAAAGTAGTTGAAAACGTAGGAACGCCTGAATTTAAAAATGATTTTAAACGTTGGAGTGCTCCAAATGTTATTAAATGGATTGAATGTGAACCCAAAGATTTATATAAACAGAGATTGGACAAGTACTTTTATTTAACACGTGAACATTTAAGGACTAACGGAACTGGTACAAGTAACACTAGCGAAATAGCAAAAAACTTTATTGACCGAATTAGTGTTTCTAATGAAGGAACGATAAAGAATATTGTTAGTGAAATGAGATCATTAAATGCAGTTGATATAAAAAGCATTTTCTCAGTTATTCTGTCTGCTTTCAAAAAAGGAAGCATTGATTATTTTGTAATAAGTGCATTATTCTCTGAATTTGATGATTACAGACAAGAAATTGCAGAAGTTATTATCTCAAAAGACGAAAAATTAGGTATGGGAGATATTAACTATATGCAAAAAATGTATTTAAAAGATAGTAATGTGATTGATGATGTGTTGAAAACATTACAACAAAAAAATAAAATCACTGTTGAATTAGCTAAGAAAATAAGAGGAGAAAAATAAATGGGAACATCAAAAAGTTATATTCCGCCCACAAATGGTGAATGGACAAAAGCAAAAAGAGCCGTTACACGAATGGTAAATGGTAGTGTAAGTGACGGATTACCAAATGCAGTCAGAAAATATGCTTCTGCCGTAAGAACAGATGATAGTTTTGCAGAAGAATTCTCAAAAGCAGTTTCTAGTTTGTTAGGCATTTCAAGAGGAATTCGAGTTAATGGATTAAATCGCACTCTTGAAGAATACGAAAAAGAATACCTAATAGGAAAAACAGCAAAAGAAATATGGGAAGAATTATACGATGAGTATGCTTCCGGAGGTTCAACAAAAGAAGAATCGTTGGCAAGCGATGCTCTGTCAAAGGCACTCAAGAACTTAAGGATAGAATCGTTAGATGATTTGGTGAATTTTGACCAAGGACATTTATTAATAGAATTATTAGCTTGCTTTGCATCTATACTATTTGCATTTATGTATGAAGAACAAATACGCAATAAAAAATCTCCGAAGCAAACAGCTGATATTTTGAATGAAGTTGAAAGGTACATCAGAAGTATTATGTTTGAAAAAGTCGATATTTCGCAGCTTAAGGATAATGATTTTATAAACATTTCTGATTCTAATGTTGTGAAAAACACTGTTGATGATGCCTATAATACTATGAAAGAATACTATGGGGAGTTGAATTAAATGAATATTTTCATTAAGAAAGACGTCAATGAAACAGTGGATTTCCTGGATAATTCTATTTTGTTTTCGATAGACAGATATGCAGAAAGAAATGTTTTTACTAATTTCCCAAAAGTCTTAAACAGGATGGGAATTAAAGATATCAATCCAATATATGAAGATTTGTTTACTGTTGGATTATCAGTATTTGCTGTTGATAAAAGAATTCCTCGGAGTTGTTTTGACGATAACTGGACAAGAGATTTAAAGGTAAATATACCTGTTTTTAAATTTGCAAAATGGAATAATGAAGTTAACAGAGTAAATGCTATGTTAAGATATTTAACTGGAGACAAATGGGATGTTGCTTTTAGAAAGACAGAGTATTCCATCTTTCATGATGAAATTAAACGTCGAAAAACAAATCCACTTCCTCAATGTGATTCCGTGTGTTTATTTTCAGGTGGTCTAGATTCTTTCTGCGGGGCAATTCACTTATTAAAAAATGGTCACTCGCCTTGTCTTGTTGGACATAATGAATATCCTAAACTACAAAAGAAACAAAATGACTTATCTAAAATGTTTAGAGAAGAGTATCCTTCTCTAAATGCTGAATTTATCAGTTTTACTGCTGGTTCATATGCTCCAAAATATGAAGACGGAACACTGTTTAAAGGGAGCGAAAACACATCGAGGGGACGTTCTTTGCTGTTTTTATGCGTTGCATTAGTTATGGCAAGTATTTTAGGTGAAAACATACCTGTTTACATACCTGAAAACGGATTTATCGGTTTAAATGTACCCCTAACCAATAGCAGAAAAGGCTCTTGCACTACCAGAACAACCCATCCATATTTTTTGAATATGTTTAAAGACATACTAAATTCAGTAGGAATAAATAATGATATAATTAATCCTTTTGCACACGAAACAAAAAGAAATATTGTTAATTCTGTAAAAGACGAAGTGGCATTTAAAAAAGGATATTCAAAAACAATTTCTTGTTCTCATCCTTGCAATCCAAGATATTATAGAACAAGGCAAGTCGAATATCCCATAAACTGTGGATATTGTTATCCTTGCATTATTAGAAAAAGTTCATTATTAGATGTATCTAATGAAGATCAACGTTATGATTATAACGCTCTAAATATGGACTTTTTAAAACAATATGAGGGTTCAGATAAAGTTAGCGATTTAAATGCTGTAATTAGCACAGTTTATCGATACCAACACATCAACGATGACGAATTAACAAGGATAATTAGAAGCACAGGTAAACTATCACTTGAGGAAATAAATATATTCAAAGATGTTTACAAAGACTCATTAAATGATATAATAGAATTGTTATATCAAGATACTGAGTTAAAGGAATACATTGAAGAATGACGCATTTGATAGATACTCACTTTCATTTAGATTATTATCCAAATTATAAAGAACTATATAACAACATAAACTGTTTAGAACAATACACATTATGTATGACAAATAGTCCCGGAATATATAACTCTTGTTGCCGCATGTTAGGTGAATCAAAGTATATTAAATTTGCTATGGGGTTTCATCCTAAATGTAAAGATTTAACTATACGAGATTTTAATCAATTCATTTTTATGTCTTATAGAACTGATTATTTCGGCGAAATTGGTTTGGATTTTTCTAATAGCAAGAGATATCTGGATAAAGAAAAACAACTTTTGTATTTTGATGAAATTGTAAAAATAGCTAGTGAGCGGAACAGATTAATGTCTATTCATTTAAAAAGGTCTGAAAACCATGCAATTGATATTATAGAAAAATATCGCCCTCAAAAGGCAATAATTCACTGGTTTAACGGTTCAAAAGCTCAACTAGAATCACTTGTTTATTTAAACTGTTATTTTTCGATTAACACTAATATGTTAGAAAAATCAAAGGATTTATTGAGTGTGATTCCCACTGATAGAATATTGGTCGAAAGTGACGGACCTTTCACAAAAGTAAATGGTAAAAAGTATTACCCAAAACTACTTAAAGATTCTTACAACCATATTTCTTCTGTGTTAAACATTAGTGATTTTGAATCAATAGTTTATTATAATTTCAAAAGACTTCTAAATATTTAAAATAAAGGGCAGTTTTGAGATTTTTTCAAATATTGTGTAAACCTCCTGAAAGACGTAGAATAGAAATAACTTTCAGGAGGAAATTTTTATGCCAAAGTACAAATTAAGCCCGGAAGAAAGGGCATCAAAAGCCTCAAGGAAAGAAAAATTACGGGAACTGATGTCTGAAATGCCGTAAAGAATATGAACGACATCAACAGTCTGTTCAAGGAAATGGTTGGAGATATCCTTGAGAATGGACTTGAGGCGGAGCTTGATGAAGAGCTTGTTTACAGCAAGTATGATTACCGAAATAAAGACACTTCAAATAGCAGAAACAGTTACGCAACGGAGAGTCGAATCCAGTACGCCAAAGGGATGTCTCAAAACGATATATCCTCCCATATTCTTGAAATATACGGGCTCGAGGTATCAAACAGTACAATCAGCCGTGTAACGGACAAGATACTGCCTGTGGTAAAGGAATGGCAGCAGAGACCATTGGAAAGCATATATGCGGTTGTATTTATGGATGCGATACACTATCATGTTCGTTATGAGGGAAGAATCGTTAAAAAGGCTGTATATGTTGCCATAGGAATAAATCTTGACGGGAGAAAAGAAGTACTCGGAATGTATGTGGGGGAAAATGAAAGCATCAAATACTGGCTTTCCATACTGAACGGGCTTAAAAACAGGGGTGTTGAAGATATTCTGATAACCTGTATAGACGGACTTATAGGTTTTCCTGAGGCAATATCCGCAGTTTACCCGAATACGGAAATACAGCATTGTATAATTCATCAAATAGATGACAGTCCAAAGTATGTATCCTACAAGGACATAAGCGGTAGAATTGCTCCTGCCGTTAAATTATTTATAGGTATAGTTTATTCCATCATAGATGATTGCTATATCTTCGTATTCATAATCCAATAAGGTAATTAGTTTCCATTAAGATAAAAATATAACACCAGCCATCCCATTAGTTCCATTCATTTCCTCATATAATAATTTCATTGTAATTTTCCCGATTAAATTAATTATTTAACCTACAGTCAAACCAATACGGCTGATTACTAAAATTTTAGGACACCCTCTTAATCAAGGATGCCCTATTGCCGTCTCGTGATTTTTCGATTTATGATTCATTTACTTATCTTTCTATCATTTATAAATTTTGAAAGTCAACGTCACCAAGGTGCATCCTAAGAAAAAACAATAACTTTGTTTTAGCTTTTTAACATATCCATATATTTAACAAGCGTTACATTTCCCATATCATTTGCCCTATCAATACAACCCTTTGTAAACCCTGTTTTGGCAAACAGGTAAAAATGTTTTTCTTTGAAGTTGAATAATTCGCTGCGTTTTACAAGCGTATCTAATACTCCTGTATCAACCTTTTCATTTGTCCATTTGCATTCGGCAAATAAAGCAGAGTCTTTATCGGTACCCATAATATCAATTTCTTCCTGAGATTTGGTTTTGGGGTTTGTGCCCCACCATCTGCCGAGGTCTGAGAAATTTATCGGACTTTTTCCGTCAAGCAGCTGATTCCACAAATATTGCTTGCAAATTTCTTCAAACACACTGCCCATATAAGTTGAAAGCACAGGTTCAATTCGTTTATATGCAAGATCCGTTGCACCTCTGGAAATAACAGATGTGTTTTCAGGTACAAAACGATACCAAAAACGAAACATATTATCTTCAATGGAATAAATTGTTTTTCGGCTTGATTTTTCGCCATAGGGCGTTTCCTTTTTCACAATGCCGAGTGAAATAAGGTTTTTAATATAGGTTGAACATACGCTTGTATCTTCTGCTACCTTGCTTGAAATCTCACTCATTTTTGATGCACCGACAGCAATAGCAGTAATAATTGCATTGTAAATGGCAGGCTCTCTGACTTCCTGTTTCAAGAGGTTATTTGGTTCCTCATATATGGCCGAAGTCGGATTAAGATAAATGTTTTTGATGTTATCTTCAATAGAGATTTTATCATTTATTTGCAAAAGATATTGGGGTGTGCCGCCGATAATTCCATAAGCCATTAATTTTTCTTCTGCAGTATAATTCTTGAAATAATCACATATATCAAAAAAGTCAAATGGCTGTATTTTAAACTGAGCTGTTCTTCTGCCATACAGAGGTGCTTTATACGCTAATACTTTATCTTCCATATAGGACATAGAAGAGCCGCATAGAATCAAAAACAGCTTTGAAGAATCCTTGTACTTATCTATCAAAAGCTGAAGTGTAGAAGCAAGGCTTTTTGATGCGCGAGCGACATATGGATACTCATCAATTACAAGGACTATTCTTTTGCTTTTAGCCAATTCAAAAACATATTCTAACGCAGATTGAAAAGAAAAAAAGGTTGAATCGACTATTTTGCCTGTATTGTACTCCAAAATGCTTTTTGAAAAATTTTCAAGATTTTGTTTTGCATTGGTTTCAACACCGGTAAAAAAAATAGTATCTTTATTTTTAGTAAATTCATTAATAAGAGCAGTTTTACCGACACGGCGCCTGCCATATATAACGGTGAATTCAAATTTGTCAGAATTATACAGTTTATTTAATTCGCCTAATTCCTTTTTTCGTCCTATAAACATTTTGTTCACCTTTTTGTGTTTAGTGATTTATGATTTACTTAATTATACTCTACTAACTTCCTGATGTCAATAGTTAAAATACATTTAGTGATTTACGATTTACTTGTTTATGATTTATATTTGTTTGAAAGTTACCGAAATCCGATATTTTGTACTTGTTGCAGATTATCGGATTTTTTATTTTGCAAATAAATTGAAAAATGGTATAATTTTATTGGAAATATAGGAACAATTTAGATGCATCAATGTCGTTAATTTAATAGAGGGCACTACCTCGGAAAGGAGATGAAAAATAATGCCAATTAATCTTTTTAGAAGAAATGGAATATTCAGCGAGTTCAAAAATGCTGATTATATTCCGGCATACTATTTCTTACCACGAGAAATAATATCCATGTGGGGTAAGGAGTACAGACGAATACCAAGATCATTTAATGCACTGATTAATGATGATAAGGCTGTTGCATTAGTTGAAAGTCCTGACTTTATGAATTTTCTTCTGCGCTCTTATGCTTACCTGATATGGCCTATTATGATGCCGAGTGTCGGCAGAGAAATTTATTCTGAAACAGAACCTTCCTGGGCATTTTCTCACACACCATATTATTGGATCAGAACATTAACTCTGCAAGGCGTTATTAATGAGATTGAATTTATTGCTGAACGATTAGCAGATAAAATTTTTCCATATCCGCCAATGGATGAGGTTATCAAATTCCTTAAACCGGCAGTAAAAGTCACTATGAGAAACAATAATATGTACGATGTTTTAAAAATCGTTGAAGAATACCGCTCTTTTGATGATTTTGATTTAAGAAACAGCCGACAAAAAACAGATTTCTATCGCAAGTGGTATCATACAAGAACAAACCATCCTCAAATTTCGCTCGAGGGATTTCAGGCGGATTATGAGAATTCTCATAACGGTTTGAGTTGGGATATAATTGATACAAACATTGATGTTGAGAATGATGTGACATCTGATGTTTTAGTTGATCAGTTTCTTTCAACATTAAGCGAGAAGGATAGGAAAATTCTTGAATATCGTATGCAAGGATATACCCTTGAAGAAATTGCTGACAAGCTCGGCTACAAAAATCATAGTGGCGTACAAAAAAGAATTCGTAAGATAGGTCAGGCTTATGAATACTTTGCGGATGTTGATTATGGCTTTTCAGACAATAAGATAATTTAGTAAACACCTATTTGAATTAAAAAATCAGTAGGTGTTATTTTTATGTCTAAAAATACTCACAGGATGTGTCTCATCCTGTAGCAAGCAGGGAGAATGTATTGCACATTCTCCGTTTTTTAGGGAAATTTTCCCTAAAACCCTCTAACAACCAATCGAAAGGAACGAAATTATGAACAAAAGAGATAAAAGTATTTATGTTAGAGTTACTCAAAATGAACACATTTCTATTCGCAAAAAAGCGAACAAATGCGGTCTTTCTCTTTCAGAATATCTGCGTAAATTAGCATTAGGATACACACCAAAGGCAACGCCGCCTGATGCTTTTTATCAGTTTTCGTCACGGATAAATAAGCTGTATTCGCTCTGCAATGATAAGATTAATAACGAAACAGAAGTTGAATTATTAAAACTTATTGACGATATCAGAGATGAATTTCTAAAGGAGGATAGGAGATGATTTCATGGCAACAACAGGCTTTTGGCCTGTAAAATCATCACTCAAAGAGGTTATTGATTATGCTGAAAATCCTGATAAAACAATCGACAAAAGATATCTTGATGATGATTTGGCAAGAGTAATAAACTATTCCAAAAATGATAAAAAGACTGACAAAAAGATGTATGTAACGGGTATAAACTGTGCTGCACCAAGGGCTTATGAAACAATGATCACAACTAAAAAACGCTTTGGAAAGCTTGGAGGTAATGTTGCTTATCACGGTTATCAAAGCTTTGCATACGGCGAGGTTACACCGGAAGAGGCTCACGAAATCGGTATCAAAACTGCACATCAAATGTGGGGCGGTAGGTATGAGGTGTTAGTTACTACCCACTTGAATACAGACAATATTCACAACCATATTGTAGTCAATTCAGTGTCATTTGTAGATGGTAAAAAGTTTGAAAACAAGATTAACGGCCATAAATTGCTACGGCAAATTTCTGATGCAATATGCCTTGATTATGGTAAATCTGTTATCAAAAACGCTGATTTTTACTCAAAGAACAAGAACATTTATTGGCTTCATCAGTCAGGTAAAATGACTCACAGAGATATGCTAAAGCAGGATATTGAGGAGTCATTGCAAACAGCAACAGACCGGCATAGTTTTGAACGCCGGCTAAAGTCTATGGGTTATAAATTGAAAAAAGATAACAATTGCAACCTTGTTGTTATTGCTCCCGGCTGGCAAAGACCAATACGAATGAAAAGCATTGGCTATCCTGATGATGAGATTAAGCGACGGCTTGATGAAAACTATCATAAAAACGGATTTGATTCAGGATATGTATTTTATAAGCCGAAAGAGAAGCCGTTAAAGTTGTTACTCATTGAGTATAATCAACTTAAAAAAATGAATGGTATTCAATTAACTTTTGCTTTGATAAGCGAGTTATTAAAGCTGCTGACAGGAAATAATATCAGTCAGGATAAAACAAAACCTCTGTTACCCATGCTCGGACAAGAGGTTAAAAACGCAGAAAAAATAAATAAGGAATATTTGCTCCTAACAAAGAATGACATTCATTCGATTGAGGAGCTTTCTTTATTTATTGATCAAAAACAAAAGCAGATTAAGATTTTATCTTCTCAAAGGCAAGGTATCTATAATCGCTGTCGCAGAGCAAATAGCAGCGAAAAGGAAATGCTTTATGCAAAAGCAAGAGAGTTTACAAAGAAAATAACTCCACTGCGAGATGAGATGAAAATTGCCAAATCTGCACTTGAAAGAATATCTTATCTTGATGATTTAATCAAAACGGAAAAGGCAATAGAGGGCATTAAAGTAAATCAAAGACAGAATAGAAATCAGGAACGGTAACGAATATTGCTACCAATTTTTGTTAAAACTATATATGAAATGGAGGTAAATGATTTGTTTCGTGAAGTGTTGGAAAAAGAAAAGGTTGTTTGTCTCTATCTTTCTAAAGAGGAACGAGACAACGCGGAGTTCAGAGAAAGCCTTAAGCCGTATTATAAGCAATGCAAGGCTGCAGGTTACAAGGTGGCTGTTTTATTATCCGGCGAAGAAGACTTAATAGAAAATACCGTAAGATTGCTGAAATACAACAGAGAGTTGTTCGCAAGAAATGCGGTCAGAGCAGAAATGGCACAGGCAAAAAAACTCAAAAATCGCAAAGAGCGTAACTGGGAAAGATAATTTATGAGTTGCTGCCTCAATCGACATCAGTTGGTTGAGGTGGCATTTTAATCGAGGGCAATGCCCGAACACCAACATTTGTTAAGGGCTTAAGCCCGTTCAGCGGGAGATTATAACTTCCGCTGAAAGAAAAAGGTGTTCCCCGCCGCCTATAGAGGCGGGGGACATCTTTTCAAATGTTATATTAAAAAGTTGACCTTGGCTCATGTAAAAGTCAACACAAATGAATTATTCGTTTTTTAACATTTCTAATAATTCGGGAATATCATTTTTCAATGTTTCATAGATTACATTTAAATCGACACTGCCATAATCATGAACAATTCTGTTTCTTAATCCTGAAATTGCATACCATGGAATATGTGGCTTTGATGATTTGTATTCTTCAGATAACAATTTTGTATTTTCGGAAATCTGAATCATGCGAAAAAGCATAGAATCAAGAAGAATGTCGTTTTTGGTCAGTTCCTCTAAATTAACTGTTTCCATATGCACAGTGATAAACTCTAAATCCGTAATTATCTTGTTTACATAATAGCTATCATTTTTGATATTATCCATATATTTTTATTCCGTCCTTTAATATTTCTCTTGTTAAATCCGGATTATTATTTAGTTGATTAATATCTAATGCATCAACCTTTTTTTGCAAAGCTATTCGCAGTTCCTCTACTAAGGCAAAAAACTTTATGCCTTTAATATCCGCAGAAATCAGCAAATCCACATCGCTTTTTTCATTTGCAGAGCCCTTTGCGTAGGATCCGAATAAATAGCAATAGTCAACGCTATATTTTTCAAAAACATGATTACATTTGTCTTTGATGTAATCAATGCTGACTACACCGTGTTCCTCGTCAACAGGATTTATTTGACTCAGCTTCTCAATAATGTAATTATATTTAATAGTTCCTATTTTTGTTTCATCATTCTCATATGTTATATAGGAACGTAGGGAAATATTGACTAACTCTGCAACCTGCTTTTGTGTCAATGCTTTTTCAATTCTTAAATCTCTCAGATTCATAATAATTGCACCTCTGATTTGATTATAGTGCAATAATTGCATATTGTCAATGTGAAAATGTGCAATTATTGCATTTGCGATTATTATATGTAAGACTGCGAAATAAATACAAACAAAACTATTGAATTTATTAAATTTACCTGTTACAATGTTATTAGTAAATATATTTTTATGAAATATAACATTGTAAAAAAGAAGGAGTATTATGACGAATAAAGTTTTAAAGATAGCCGGTTATTTGCGAATTTCCGTTGATACGGAAGAAGACCGTGACAATACCTCAATAGAAAATCAACGCCGCAGCATTGAGATGTTTGTATCAAGAGAATTTCCTGATGCTCAGCTTGATTTTTATACCGACAGAGACAGAAGCGGTTATACTTTTGAGCAAAGAGAGGATTATATGCGGCTTCGTCCATTACTAAAAAACGGCACTTATGATATTTTAATGGTAAAGGATTTATCCCGTTTTTCCCGTAGGAACAGCAGAGGTCTTGTTGAGCTTGAGGATTTAAGGGATTCCGGGCTTCGAATCATTGCTATAAATGATGGTATTGATTATCCTGTTCAGGATGACTGGACACTTATTCAGTTTAAATTTCTTATGAATGAAATGCCTGTAACAGATACATCAAAAAAGGTAAGACGAGTTATTGATGTTAAGCAAAAGAGCGGTGATTGGATATGCAGCGTGCCTTTCGGCTATGTAATTACCAACACGAAATTAGGCTATTTTGAAATTGAACCGCAAGCTGCGGAGGTGGTTAAAAAGATTTTCTCATTGTATCTTGAAGGATGGGGATATAAAAAAATTGCCAACTATCTGACTGATGAACATATTCCGACGCCAAGAATGGTTGAAAAGCAGCGCAAAGATGAACAGAATATACCTAACAAAATCAGAGCAAAGCCTGTTTGGGCAATTCCCACCATTCAAGGAATTCTGGGTAATGATTTTTATATTGGCACGCTCCGTCAGAAAAAGTATAGTCGTTCAAAAATTAACGGCCCTGATGTGAAGCTGTCCGAAAACAGTCATATAGTGTTTGAAAATCATCACGAACCTATCATTGATTACAGGACCTTCGCAACGGTTCAGGAGCAAATGAAAAAGCGAACACGCTCAAATTACAGGGGTGTTAAAAAATACGATACATCTTTCAGTGGATTTTTATTCTGCGGAGATTGCGGAAGCCCTATGTTTTCAATGAGTCGTTCGGATATGGCGGCAGCCTACACCTGTGGAACATATCACAAAAGAGGATTAAAGGGATGCACGTCACATCATACAAGAGTTGATATGCTCACTGCCATCTTAAAAAGCTATGTTGCAAGAGTTGTGAAGAACTCCGAAGAAATGCTTGCAAAATTAGAACAGGGCATTAAGGATGAAAAAAAGAACCTCAAAAAAGGTCAATCCGAAATCAACGAATTACAAACTCAACTGTTTGATGCAAAGGACGAGCTTGTAGTTACAATGCGACAGAAAATTAAGGAGATACAGAAAAATCCTGACAATGCAGATGTAATTGAGGAAAGCTATGAGTATTTGATTAACGATTTGCACAGCAGAATTGCCGGTATAGAAAATCAGATAACCTTTGCAACCGAACGAGAAAACACAATAATCAAGGTAAATCGTATTGCCCGAACAGCTATTGATATTTTTAATGATATATTAAATAAAGAACTGATTGATAAAAATGACCTTGAAATAATTATTGACCGTATAGATATTTATGATGACCATATTGATATACAGCTCAAAAGCGATATTCAAATGCTCCTTGAAACAGGAACAATAAGCGAGGAGCTTATGCCTGATTTCACACCTATGAATAAAGCTGTAAATTTTGATTGGGACATCAGGAGTAACTCAAATGCCAAAGTAGTCCTTAAGGTGACACACCAGAAGGACAAGGCTCTTGATGTCAATGTTATCAGTAGCGGTGACCCGCTTGAAATCTTCACAGATGCCGAAGGCGAGGTTATCTTTAAAAAATATTCCCCGATCGGCGAGCTTTCAAATTTCGCCAATCAGTATGCCGAGGTGCTTCACAAAAGCGGCGGACTGCCGATTGCCATTATGGACAACGACCACGTTATTGCCGCTTCGGGAATAAGCAAACGAGAAATTCTTGAAAGGCGTATAACAAAGAACCTTGAGGAACTAATGGAAAACAGGGCAATCCATATATCAACGCCCGATGTTCCGCCCATAAACGCAATAGAGGGGTTCAACCGCAAGGCAAACGTTGTTTATCCGATCGTTTACGGCGGCGATGTTTCGGGCGCAATTGCGCTTATTGAGGATGAGTCAAACAATTTACCGACCGAAACCGATATAAAGCTTGTTCAGGTGGCAGCGGCTTTCCTCGGAAAACAGATGGAATAAAAACGGGAGCAAAAACGCTCCCGTCTACATATTTTACAAAACACTTTACCGCTGTTTGCCATGTTTTTTGCATTTTAACGGAATTCTATATAAATTATAAACTAAAGGACAAAATTATTGATTTTTTATAACCGTAGAGTATAATCTAATCCAACAGCAGAAATGCTGTTACTGAGAAGCCTTTGGCTTTCACATAAATTTTTACCCCTTTGGAAAAGACTGTCGGAAAGCCGGCGGTCTTTTTCATTTTCCGCGCTGACAATCTTTATTTTCCCCACATACAGAAAAAACTTCTTTTTTCTTTAAAAATATGTTATGATTAAACTGAAAACATAATCTGCAAAAAGGGGTAATATTATGCAGCACGAAATAACAGCACCGCAGAGACTTCTTGACCAAAACGGAAATATCGCGGAGCCGGGCTTTGCAAAAAAGCTTCTGTGGAAATACAGCAGAAACGATATTAAAGCTCCGCGCTGGCGAATCAAGGAATGGGACTACTATTATATCGGAAATCAGGAATACGGTCTGTGCCTGACGGTATCCGATTCCGGATATGTGAGCTGCCTTTCCGTTTCACATCTTGAATTCGGTGAAAATCCCGTTCAGACAAACGATTCGGAGCTTGGCTTTTTCCCGATGGGCAAATTGAATCTGCCGAACACAAGCGAACGCGGCGATATTTACGCTAAAGTCGGCACTGCAGAAATGCGCTTTAAAAACGACGGGCAGACGCGCCGACTGACCGGTACATACGACAATTACTGCAACACAAAGAAGCGTCTTGTCTTTGACGTTACGCTGACCGCAATTCCCGAAGAAAGTATGGTTATCGCAACGCCCTTTGACAAGGACAAACATTTTTATTACAACCAAAAAATAAACTGTATGCGCGCCGACGGTTACTTTGAATTTGACGGCAGACGTTTTGAATTCAACAGGGAGAACGGCTCGCTCGCCACGCTTGACTGGGGCAGAGGAGTCTGGACATACGATAATACATGGTACTGGGGCTCAGGCCAGATGATACTTGACGATTCAAGCGTTTTCGGATTCAACATAGGCTACGGCTTCGGAAACACGTCGGCCGCAGGAGAAAATATGCTCTTTTACAACAGAAAAGCACACAAGCTTGAGGACGTCAGCTTCAACATTCCGATGAAAAACGGCAAATATCTCTATACCGAACCGTGGACCTTCACTTCGTCGGACGGAAGATTTGAAATGAAATTTCAGCCGGTAATCGACCGTCAGGCGCCTGTTGATCTCAAACTCATATGTATGATACCGCATCAGGTATTCGGTTTGATTTCAGGAACGGCAATTCTTGATGACGGCACACAGATCAAGCTTGAAAACAAAATGGTATTTGCCGAAAGAGTACACAATAAATGGTAATGAAGCAGATAGCCGAAGACTGTCTCAGATTTTTCTGAGACAGTCTCTTTTATTGTAACTGCGTAATAATGAGATGCGCTGAAACAGGCCGATTTCCTCCTGAAAGCGGAGTTATTGTAAGCGCAGTTGAATTCCCCGAGGGGTTCTGCACCGTCAAGACTGAATTAATCTGCGTTGTTTCAATGATAAAATTGCCGATTATCTGCGTTGTTCCGGTTGTGCGCCCTGCAACGGTACTCGGAAGATCCGCTCTTATAACTTAATAAATATCATAATATGATATGCCATTCTGCTTAAATATGATACAGAGAGGGATTTTAGCACAGGGACTTTTTCGGGACTTATCAGCTATCTGTACCGTTTTATCTTTTAAAACTATATTTAATATGGTACAATGCAGTAAAAGGAGGCGAAAGTATGAGCGACATATTGCAGGGACTTAACGCGCAGCAGCTTGACGCTGTTACGTCTACCGAGGGTTTCATCCGCGTTATCGCAGGCGCAGGCTCAGGCAAAACGCGTGCAATTTCTCACAGATTTGCATATCTTGTAAATGAAATAGGCATACTGCCGGGAAATATCCTCTGCGTAACATTCACCAATAAATCGGCAAACGAAATGCGGCGCAGAATACATAATCTTACGGGTGACAACGACACAGGATATATCAATACCTTTCACGGCTTCTGCGTATCGGTTCTTCAGGAGGACAGCTACGCCGTTCAGTATCCGAAAAACTTTCTCGTTCTTGACAACTCCGATATAGATTCCATGCTGAGAATGATCTATGAGGAGCGCGGACTGACTCTGCGCAATATGACTTTCAGCAAGGCGCGCGATATGATTGAAATGCGCAAAATCTTCAAGGAGCCGGAATACTATCTTGATATGATAACCATGCCGCTTGATACGCTGAGAGAAAAATATGAAAGCTCTGTCTCCGCAGGCGACATTATATTTTACGGCTATCTGTATCAGGAAAAGAAATGCTTTGGTCTTGATTACAACGACCTTATAAAATTTTCTCTTTATATATTTGAACAGAACAGTGAAATAAAGCTGAAATGGCAGAAACGCCTTGAATACATAATGATTGATGAATTTCAGGACATTGATGAACTGCAGTACACGCTTATGAAAGTGCTTTGCGGTTACCACAAAAATCTTTTTATCGTCGGCGATCCTGACCAGACCATTTACTCCTGGCGCGGTGCAAACGTGAAATATCTGCTTGATTTCGACCACTCCTTTCCGAATGTGAAAACCATTATGATGATGCAGAACTACCGCTCAACGCCGCAGATTCTTGCCGCCGCCAATTCTCTTATAGACAAAAATGCGCACCGTATAAAAAAAGATTTGATTCCCGTTTTGCCGTCAGGCGGGCCTGTGATATGCCACCACGGTGAAAATTCCGAGGCGGAGGCGCGGTGGATTTCCCGGAAAGCCGCGGAGCTTCACAACAACGGCATTCCTTACCGCGACATCGCCGTGCTTTACAGAGCCCACTATATAACCAGAAACATAGAAAATGTTTTTCTTAAAGAAAAAATTCCTTACACGATTTACAGCGGCGTCCATTTCTTTGATCGCAAAGAGATCAAGGACGCACTCTCCTATCTGCGTGTGATTGTTTACAGAGATGATTTGTCGTTTGCAAGAGTTGCAAACGTGCCGAAGCGCAATATCGGTCAGCGGAGAATGAAATTTCTTCAGGAATACGCCGAAGAAAACGGCTGCTCTCTTTACGATGCGCTAAAAACAAATATGGACAGCGAGCTTTTCAAAGGAACAAAAGCACGGCGGTTTATATCTCTGATTGAGGATTTTGCCTCGTGCTATGAGAATATGCAGGTTTCGGAGCTTCTGTCCGCAATACTAAACGAAAGCGGCTATGAAAAGATGCTCCGCACCGAGGGCAGTCAGGAACGTCTTGACAATCTGGCGGAACTAAAGCAGTCCGTCTATGAGTATGAGAACTCCTGCGGAGAGGAATGCACGGCGGAACATTATCTTTCGCATATCGCGCTTTTCACAAACAGCGATGCCGAAGATTCGGGCGACAAGGTGAAGCTGATGACGGTTCACACGGCAAAGGGACTTGAATTTCCGTATGTATTTCTCTGCGCAATGAACGAGGGTGTTTTTCCGTCGGTTAAAACAAGAACCATTCAGAGCATGGAGGAGGAGCGCCGCCTTGCCTTCGTCGCGATGACGCGCGCCGAAAAAGGACTGTTCCTTTCGGAAGCCGAGGGCAGAACGTTTGACGGCTCGCCCAGATACCCCTCCCGTTTTATACTCAATATAGACAGCGGCCTTCTCTCTTTCACAAAAGCCCCCTCCGACTCGCTTGTGGCGCAGGCACGCAAATATATTGAAAACAGTATGCGTTTTATAACCGACGGAGAAAAACAGCATTATTTTGATGCGGGTACGCGCGTAATGCACAGCGTCCTCGGCGCCGGAACGATTGTTGAATCCAATCCGTCAAAAGCCGCCTACACGGTTCTGTTTGACGAAGTAAAGACACCGCGCGTTCTATCCTTTCGGGCAAAGCTTGAGAAAATAACGGAGCAAAGCGCATTTTCATCCTAAATTGCGGCGGCACAATATTTACAAGGAACGCTTTTGCTGATATAATGATTATCGGCATTATCAGCAGAACGGAGGGAATCCCGTATGGCTTTCAAAATGGTGGTTACAGATCTTGACGGAACGCTTCTGAAAGCGGACAAAACAATTTCTGAATATACAAAAAACACCATTGAAAGACTGCGCCGTGACGGGATACGATTTGTGCTTGCGACTGCGCGTCCCGTACGCTCCGTTAAAAAATTTCTTCCTTTTCTCGCATACGACGCCGCAATTCATCACAACGGCGCTGTTATCCGAAAAGGCGATGAAATCATTCAAAAAATCGGCATTGAACATCCCGTTGACATCGCGCTTTCCATATTAAACGCATTTCCTGATGTAAAGCTTTCCGTTGAGGCAAACGATATGCTTTATGCAAATTTTAACGCAGAAAATATATGGCAGGGAGTTGAATATGTTAAAACGTACGATTTCAGCGAACTGAAAAACGCCGTGGCGGATAAACTCCTTGTTGAAGCGCACACAACCGATGAATTGGGCAAGTTTAAAAAATATATCCCCGACAATCTTTATCTTCAGCTTTCCGAAAGCACGGTGGCTATGATAATGAACATTCAGTCTAAAAAGGAAAATGCCGTAAAAGTTCTTGCAGAGCATTACGGCGTGAAAATGAATGAAATTGTTGCTTTCGGCGACGATTGGAACGATATAGGTATGCTGCGCGGGTGCGGCATGGGAATTGCCGTTGAGAACGCTCTGCCCGAAGTCATAGAAGCCGCGGACTGCGTCTGCAAAGACTGCGGCAGCGACGGCGTTGCCGAATGGATAAACAAAAATTATTTTCTGTTTGAATGAAAGGTGTCTGAAAAATGAAAACTGCAATTACGGCTGCGCTGGTCATTTTTGCGCTGGTTCTGATTTTGTTTCTGATATGCGCTTTTATTTTTAGCTATCTGATTTGGGTGACGCCGATTAAAATTCCGAATTTCATTACGCGTTTTTTCGGAAAAATTATCACGGGAAACGCTATACCCGAGCAGTACACAACAGATGCGCTGAAGGCAGAGGCAGAACTTGAAAAACTGCCGTTTGAGGAAGTTACGCTGACAGCGCCTGACGGCGCTCATCTGAGAGGACATATACTATGTCCCGAAGCACCGAACGGGCGACTTGTTATAGCCTGCCACGGAGCGCGGAGTCACGCTTTCGGCGAATTCTGCTTTACCGCGCCGTTTCTGTATGAAAACGGCTATACGCTCGTACTGCCCGAACATCGCGGCTGCGGCAGGAGCGATGGAAAATTTATGGGCTACGGAACGCACGAATCAAGGGATACTCTGCTGTGGCTTGATTACGCAAAAAGTCATTTCCCCGGTTATGATCTGTTTCTGCTGGGTGTTTCAATGGGCGCGGCAACCGTGCTTATGATGAGCGACAAACCGGCGTGCGCCTGCGTTCGCGGAATAATTGCGGACTGCGCCTACACCTCTGCGTGGGATGAATTTTCCTATCATCTTAAAACTTCATTTCATCTTCCCGATTTTCCGCTGCTTCACATCTGCAATCTTTATTGCAGATGTATCGCACATTATTCATTCAGGGACGCTTCGCCCATAAACGCAGTGAAAAACGCGGTATGCCCCATACTTTTTATACACGGAAAAAAAGACGATTTCGTTCCGTTTTATATGGAAAGAGAATTATATGACGCCTGCCGCGCGCCGAAAGAAATCCTTGCTGTTGACGGCGCCGTTCACGCAAGGAGTTTCTATACAAATCCCTCCCTTTACGGCAAAACAATAACAGACTTTATGAACAGATACAGCAAATCTAACGGATTAAAATAAAAAGAGAGGTAAAAATTATGAAACTGCTTAAAAAGCTGCTTGCTTTGTTTACCGTAAATGCGGTAATGGCCGCCGCGCTTCCCGTAAACGCCTATGCGCTTGAACAGCCATCCCGTACCCTTCAATTCAGGGACGGTTCGTTTAAAATCCTGATTCTGTCGGATATTCAGGATACAAACACTCCGCAGAAAGAAACGCTTGATTTAATGAACGCCGCAATAACAGAAACGCAGCCCGATTTGATCGTTCTCAACGGAGACAATATCGCAGGATGGTGGAATGGCGTAAATAAGGAGCAGACGCGTCAGGCTGTTGATATAATCGCTTCGGCCATCGACAGCCGCCAAATTCCCTTTGCGCTTGTTTTCGGCAATCACGACCATGAGGGACTTGCCGGCGGGAAAAACGGAATGACCGAGGAGGAAGCAAAGGAATTTATACTTTCCTGCTTCCAAAATTACGGCACTTGCCTTGCCGTTGAGGGCGAGGAAATGACGGGCGTCGGAACCTATAATCTGCCCATTAAAGACAGCGGCGGCGAGAAAACAGTTTTCAATCTGTGGTTTATGGATTCCAACCCTTATGCTCCCGAGGAAGAGGGCGGCGGTTACGGCTATGTTCACGAGGACCAGACTCAATGGTATTGCAGAACATCAGATGCTCTAAGGGCTGAAAATTCGGGCGTTCCCGTTCCCTCTCTGCTCTTTCAGCACATCGCCGTACCGGAAGTATATGAAATGTTCACCGAAAGCGGCAAAAAGACAAAGGGCGCGGTGCGCGGTCACGGCTCGTGGAGCAAAAATTATTATTCCGTAAATCCCGATTACATATATGAAGGCTCGCTGAACGAAGGCCCCTGTCCGCCTGACGTCAACCACGGTCAGTTTGAAAGCTGGCTCAGGCAGGGAGACATTATCGGCGCTTTTTTCGGTCACGACCATGTAAATGACTATGCCGGAGAATACAAAGGCATAAAGCTTGTCGCCGCACCGGCTGTCGGCTATTTCAGCTATGGCAATCACCACGGCGTGCGAACGATAACACTGAATGAAAACGATCTATCGTCTTTTGAGTCGCAGATTCTTCTTTCCGACGAGATTCTCGGCTACAAGGTTAAAAATATTTATAAGGCAAATCACGGCTATTACGAATATAAAAAGATTTTCCTTCCCGCTCTGTTCGGAGGAATCGGCGTTATTGCCGCCGTTTCTGCTGCGGCGACCCTGACCGTTAAAGCCGCAAGAAAAAGAAAAGGCAAATAATTGTTATAAAAAGCCAAACACGATTTTCATTCCGCCGCACAAAAGCAAACTTCGTAAAAGAAACGCATACGGTTACGGAACTTTGAACGTTTCAGAAGAAAATTCTCAATATATTTACTGTTTAATTCATAAAACCGAACAGTTGCAAGCAACTGTTCGGTTTTATCAGCCTGTCAAAAAAGCTATACAAACGCCCTAGTTTCCGGTATAATATAAAGGAACGGGGGTGTTGTTGTTATGGAACAATGGAGAAAAGATAGACGAGGAGAGGTTCTCATAGTAGATTTAGAATCATTAGTTCCGCAAGACCACTTACTTCGGAAAATCGAAA
>CANPXD010000001.1 GCA_947585615.1 uncultured Clostridia bacterium | reverse complement strand
ATACTGATTGCAACAACAACAAGGACTGATAAAATAACTGATACTAGTTTTTTCATAATGATACACCTCTAATTAATACATATCGCATATTTGCGCATATTTATGGATTTGAGAAGATTATAACATTAAATTTTTAATTTGTAAAGGGGGTAAATAAAAAATATTATTAGGAAAAAGTACAAAAAAGCAGCGGCATTTTTGGTATAATATAACCAAATTTAACAATATGGCATAAAATACTTATAAATTCTCCTTAAAACGCACTCATTCGAGCTTTGCTTTCCCCGTACACAGTTCATAATATCTTCCTTTGCAGTCCAGCAGCTCATCGTGGTCTCCGCGTTCTATGACCTCACCGTGCTCAAGAACCATAATGGCGTTTGAATTTCTGACTGTTGAAAGTCTGTGCGCTATAACAAATACGGTTCGTCCGGTCATAAGTCTGTCCATACCGTGCTCTATATGAAGTTCCGTTCGCGTATCAACCGATGAAGTCGCCTCGTCAAGAATAAGCACCGCAGGCTTTGCCACCGCTGCTCTTGCGATTGCCAGAAGCTGCCTCTGTCCCTGCGAAAGATTTTCTCCGTCGCCCGTAATCACCGTATTGTAGCCTTCGGGAAGGCGTCTTATAAAACTGTGCGCAGAAGCAAGCTTCGCGGCCGCTACGCATTCCTCATCTGTCGCGTCGAGCCTGCCGTAGCGGATATTGTCCATAACCGTACCGGTAAACAAATGCGTGTCCTGAAGAACGATTGACATTGATTTTCTTAAATCGTCTTTTTTTATACGTTTTATATCTATTCCATCGTAAGTTATCGTTCCGCTCTGAATATCATAAAAACGGTTTATAAGATTTGTTATTGTGGTCTTCCCCGCGCCCGTTGAACCTACAAACGCTATTTTCTGACCGGGTTTTGCATAGAGGCGTATGTTTTTAAGAACGGTTTTTTCGGGTACATATCCGAAAGTAACATCGTCGAAAACAACATTGCCTTTTACGGGAACAAGGCTTTCCCCGTCCTGCCAGTACCACTTTCTTGTTCCGTCCTCGTATTCCTCCCTGAGAACAACATCGCCGTCGTCTGTCTCCGGCTTCATATCCATAATTTCAAAAACGCGTTCGGCTCCGGCGAGCGCGGAAAATATATTATTCATCTGGTTTGTAATCTGGTTTATGGGCTGGGAAAACTGCCTTGTGTATGTCAGAAACGATGTGAGCTTGCCGAGCGTGAACACAATCGGGTTTGAAATAACAAGCAGAGCACCGATAATCGTAATAACGGAATACGCCGTGTTGTTTATCCCCGCCGAGCACGGTCCCATAATGCCCGAATAGAAATTGGCTTTTGTGGCGCTCTTTCTGAATTCTTCGTTGAGCCTTGCAAACTCTTCGTTTGCCTCCTCCTCATAGTTAAAAACTTTAACGACTTTCATTCCCTCAACGGTTTCCTCTATATATCCGTTCATAATACCGAGATTTTTCTGCTGCAGACGGTAATGCTTTCTTGTTTTTTTTCCTATATAGGTTGATACCCAAACCATAATTACAAGAAATACAAGCATTATGAGGAACAGCCTCCAGTTGAAATAAATCATCATCACAATTATGCCGATAAATGTGAAAACGGAGGAGACGAGCTGGGTTACCGACTGTTCAAGCATAACCTGCATATTGTCCACATCGTTTGTAAAGCGGCTCATAATTTCACCGTGCGTTTTGCTGTCAAAATACCGCAGCGGAAGAACCTGCAGATGGTCAAAGAGATCTTTTCTTATTAAATTGGTCGTGCCGTACGCGATTTTTACCATAATACGGCTCTGCAAATAACTGAGAACCGACGCTCCGATATAGAACGCGGAAAGAATGACAAGCTGCTTTATCAGCTCATTCTTGTTAAATACGGGATAAATCGCCTTGTCAATAAGCGGCTGAAGTCTTGCCGAAGCAAGAACGGAACACACTGTTGCCGCAAGCACGCACAGTGAAACAATAATAAGCAGGTATTTGCTTTTCCCTATATAATCAAGAAGCTTTTTCAGAACTTTTTTTGTGTCCTTCGGTTTTTTAAAGCCGCCGTTCGGAATGTTTCTTCCCTTTGGTCCTGCCATTATTCAGTCACTCCCTTCTGCTGCGTATTGTATATTTCGCGGTAAATTTCATTTGATTTAATAAGTTCGTCGTGTGTTCCGATACCCTTTATCATTCCGTCGTCCATAACAAGGATTTCATCGGCATCCTTAACAGATGAAATTCTCTGCGCTATTATAAAAACAGTCGTATCCTTAAGCTCATTGTAAAACGCCGAGCGTATCTTTGCCTCTGTTGCGGTATCTACGGCGGAGGTGGAGTCATCAAGAATAAGAATTTTAGGCTTTTTAATCATTGCACGCGCAATGCAAAGCCTCTGCTTCTGTCCTCCCGAAAGGTTTATTCCTCCCTGCGCGAGAATTGTGTCGTAGCCGTCAGGCTGGGACATAATAAAATCATGTGCCTGCGCTGCCTTGCACGCGGCAACGATTTCATCATCCGACGCGTCTTTTTTGCCCCAGCGTATATTTTCCTTTATCGTTCCGCTGAAAAGAGTGTTGCTCTGCAGAACAACGCCTATCCTATCGCGCAGCGTCTTTATATCGTAATCCCTTACGTCCGTGCCGTCAATAAGCACGCGCCCTGCCGTCACGTCATACAGTCTCGGTATAAGGGAAACAAGGCTTGATTTTCCGCAGCCCGTTCCTCCGACTATTCCGACAATTTTTCCCGGCTGTGCCGTGAAATTTATATCGGTCAATATATCGTCTCCCTTAGTCTGTGTGGAATATCTGAAGCTTACATTTTCAAACTCCACCTTTCCCGCAGGCTGGGAATCTTTCGTCTTTTCCTTGTTTTTTATGTCTATTTCAGCATCAAGCACCTCTTTTACCCTGTCCGAACAAGCCTTTCCTCTTACAACCATAATCAGTATCATTGCAAACATCATCATGCTCATAAGAATTTCCGTTACATAGGAAATAAAGCTGATAAGGTCACCGGTCGTCATATTTCCGGCGCTGATTGAAACGCCGCCTCTATAGAGAACCGTAACTGTTGTAAGATTGAAAATCAGCATCATAAGCGGCATTGCAATGATAACCATACCTGCCGCTCTCGCGCCCTGAGCCGACAGGTCGTCATTTGCCGTTTTGAATTTTTCCTTTTCGTATTCCTCGCGTACAAAAGCTTTGACGACTCTTATTCCTATAAGATTTTCCTGTACCACGCCGTTGAGAGCGTCTATTTTCCTCTGCATTATCTGAAACATCGGAAAGCCCTTTTTCATAACGATTACAACCGCAATACCTATAATCGGGAGAATAACAAGAATAATTGACGCAAGACGCGGATTTATCGTTATCGCGAAAAAGGTTGAAAAAACGAAAAGCGCAGGCGTGCGTATCATCATACGAAGAATCATCATCGTCATATTCTGAATCGTCGTAACATCGTTTGTGAGTCTTGTTGTGAGCGATGCGGTTGAGAATTCGTCTATATTTTTAAATGAAAAGGATGAGATTTTTCTGAACATCGCATTTCTTATCCTTGAAGCATATTTCTGACTTACAACGGCAGATTCTTTCATACACGTAATACCGCCTGCTATTGCCACAAGCGCTACTATTATCATCAGAACAGCCTCTTTGAGTATAAACGCTTTCCCCTCCTGAGCCGTAATTGAATTCTGAATTACGGGCGTTACGCCTTTATCCACTATTCTTCCCATAATTTTAGGAAGATAGAGCTGGCACGCCGCCTCCAGAATCATACCGAGCGAACCTATGATTGCTCCGCCCCACAGACCGTTAAGGAATTTTGTAAGCTTTGTTTTGCTTTTACTCATCCGTGTTATCCTCCTTATTCTTTACAGGGCGCTTATATGAATATCCTTCAACACCGCAGGCATTGAAAATCGCCCTGTCGAGATAGCTTCTGAAAAGTTTTTTTTCGTCCTCTGAAAAGCCTTTCAGTATACTTTCCTCATAGGCTCTCAGGTCGCCATGGATTTTTTCCATGGAGCGCCTGCCCTTTTCACTTATATAAATATGACATACGCGCCCGTCGCTTTCATCGTTTTTTTTCTCAATAAAGCCTGCCTTTTCAAGCCTTTTCAGCGAAACGGAAATACTCGCAAGGCTTGTGTCAAGCTTTTTTGCGATTTCCGACGGCTTCGCGCCGTCATTGAACAAAACGGTAAAAAGAATTTCATCCTGCCCTATAAAAAGTCCGTTGTCGGCAAGAACACTTCTGAAATTATCCTTGCTGAGGCGTGACAAATAATTGACCGTCGGAAACAGCGGAAAATGTTCCCTGCACTTATCTGTTTTTTCCATTGCGCACCCTCCCTTTTGAAAAAGTTTTGCGACTAACATTAGTTGACTAACGAACATTCTACACGTATAAGAAATAATTGTCAATAGGCATATTGCAAAAATAAATATATTGTGTTAGAATAGCCGTTTGAAATCGTTAAAACCTTTGTGAAATAGGAAAGGACCGTGTATGCCCGATGGATTTATGTGATTACAATACCGTAAAACGGCTTCTGGCTTCTCACGGCTTTACCTTTTCAAAGGCGCTCGGTCAGAATTTTCTGATTGATCCGCTTGTGTGTCCGAGAATGGCGGCAGAGCTGGAAGCGGACAGAAACACGGGCATTATAGAAATTGGCCCGGGCATAGGAACACTGACTAAGGAACTTTGCAAAATTGCAGGAAAAGTGGTTTCAATAGAGCTTGACAAAAGACTGTTCCCTGTTCTCCGCGAAACGCTTTCGGATACAGACAATTTTGAGCTTGTTGAAGGAGACGTTCTTAAGCTTGATTTGAACAGGCTTGCAGATGAAAAATTTTCCGATATGCAGACCGTTAAAGTATGCGCGAATCTTCCTTACTACATAACGTCTCCCGTCATTATGAAGCTGCTTGAGAGCAGGCTCGGCGCGCAGAGAATTGTGGTTATGGTTCAAAAAGAGGCGGCTCTGCGCTTTTGCGCCGAAACAGGCACACGCAACGCAGGGGCTGTAACTGCTGCGGTAAGCTATTACGCAGAAACGGAAATGCTGTTTGAGGTCGGAAAAGAATGCTTTATGCCCGTTCCCAAGGTAGACAGTGCCGTAATAAAGCTTACACCAAGAAAAAAGCCGCCCGTTGCGGTTACAGACGAAAAAAGATTTTTTGAAATAATCCGCGCCGCCTTTTCACAAAGAAGAAAAACGGCGCTCAACTGTCTGTCGGGGAGTCTCAATATACCGAAGCAGTGCGTTGCCGACGCGCTCAGGCAGATAGGCGCGCAGGAAAACGCAAGAGCCGAAAGTTTTACTCTTGAGGCGTTTGCAAAGCTTTCGGAGATTTTATAATTACAGCATACTCGTTTTGCAAATTTTGAATATAAGGAGATAAAAATGGCGTCAAAAGAAAAAAGAGAAGAAATATTTTCATCCTATCCGATACCAAAGGCGGTCGCGGCTCTCGCCGTTCCCTCCGTTCTTTCAAGCATAGTAAACGTAATCTACAATATGGCAGACACCTATTTTGTAAGTCTTATGAAAGAAACGGACGCAACAGCGGCGGTTTCACTGACAATGCCCGTTTTCCTTTTCTTTGTCGCTTTCGGAAATATTTTCGGAGTCGGCGGATCGGCATACATTTCACGCTCAATGGGCGAGGGAAGAAGCGACAGAGTAAAAAAAATCAGTTCGTTCTCGATTTTTATGTCGATTATATCGGGCGCGCTTCTTCTTGCGCTTATTCTCCTATTTATAAAGCCCCTTATATCCGCTCTCGGAGCGACAAGCGGCATCGTATATAATTACGCCTACGACTATCTGAAATATATCGCAATCGGGGGTCCGATGATTGTAACCTCCATAACAGCCGGAAATCTCGTCCGCGGCGAAGGCGCGGCAAGGGAATCAATGACGGGTATGATGATTGGCACAATCACCAATATCATTCTTGACCCAATCATGATTCTTGCTCTTGATATGGGGGTAGGCGGTGCGGCAATAGCCACGGTTATAGGAAACGTTGCATCTGTTGTTTACTATGCCATCTACCTGATGCGCGGAAATTCAATCCTGTCCTGCAATCCGAAAAGGTTTTCAGTTAGAGACGGAATTGCCAGAAACGTTATTCCGGTCGGAATTCCCGCAGCGATAAACAATCTGCTGATGAGCGTTTCAAATATAATTCTCAACAACTTTATAAAGGACTACGGTGAGTCGGCTGTTGCGGCGCTCGGAATTGCGATGAAGGTAAATATGCTCGTCGCCTTTTTGCAAATGGGTATAGGCATAGGCGTTCAGCCCCTCATTGGCTATTCCTTCGGTGCAAGAAATATGCAAAGGCTCAAAAAAACAATGCGCTTCACAATGATATGTACCCTTATCATCGGCTCCGCACTCACTATTCTGTACTTTATTTTCACCTCAGAAATAATCAATATTTTCAACGGTGAAAACGATCCAATGGTTACCGAATACGGTGTTAAAATACTGCGTGGACTTATGCTCGCAGGTCCGTTTATCGGAATCATGTTCACCTATAACTTCGCTTTTCAGGGAATGGGAAAGCCTGTTCCGAGCCTTGTTATTTCACTCGGCAGGCAAGGACTTATTTTCTTCCCGCTCCTTGTTATTATGAGCCGTTTTGTCGGCTTCAACGGAATTGTTTTCGCGCAGCCTGTTGCAGACCTGACCTGCGTTGTGCTTGCCGCTGTCATGTTTGCGGCGGTAAATTCGGGACTTAAAAAGAATCCCGAATTCTATCCCGAAAAAAAAGATGAAAAAATTGAATAATTTGTAAAATTTTCTATGTAATATTGCAACATCATAAGATTTATAATAGAATAAAGGCAATGTATTTCCGCGCTTCGGCGGTATCGGTAAAGCAATTTTCTTTCAGTATTTTATATGCTCTGCGGGCACGGATTTGCGTTTAATTCCACACGCGTGAAAGGCTATATACACGTTATGAAAGACAACCCGGAAAATATGAAATTAAGACTGCTTGCGGCAAATCTTCCGCCAATTATGGTGAAAGATCCGATGTTTATGTTTTATTGTCCTCTGAAAATAAACAGAGACAGCTTTATAAATAAATATTTCAGATATTTTCTTCCGAAATGGATCGCTCGAGACGAACTTTTATCCTCAGAAAGCGGAAAAACGGCCGCAACGCTTATCAATCCCGACACTTATCCACATAAATTTTCAGGTCAGCACGGCTTTTCGATGATGCGTGACAAAAATTCATCACATATCCTGCTGCACCGAAGAGTAATAACCGATATAATTGACGTTATTCTTCCCGAGCGTATGCAGAAAAAGGTGCTGACCATGTATGCCGATCCCGAAAACAGCGATGAAATCGCGCAGCTCATTGACGAGGCAAAAAAGAAAGCCGAAGAAGAAAATTTTGTCGTCGTTTATGAAACGCTTTCAAAAACATTGCTGCCGATATTTGAGCGCAAAGGCTTTGAAATCGCCTATGAACGGCAGTTTATGAACACTCAGTTTTTTCAAACGGTTATGGTTTACAATGCCGAATAGATTCCTTATCTGTCCGCTTCTATGCGGACAGATTTTCTGTTTATTAATTGAATAGAAAAGCTATTGACAAATTTTTCCCCTCAATCTATAATTGAATTATGAATAAATTGTAAACGAAAGCGTGATTTTATGCAAAAATGCAAACTGACAAAGGAACATATTTTTCATATTATTCCTCTTTTAATTGTTTTCGCCTGCTTTGTTGTTGAAAAGGCATTTAAACGCCTTACTCTGTGGAACAGCACATCAGCGCTTATCCAGGCTATTGTATACACTGCCGCGTGCGCTGTTACATATCTTTTTATAATGAAAGCAACGGACAGCTATATAGGTATGATTTCTGCGATATTTGCCTTTAAAATCATGCCTCCGGAGCTTGATATGCTGCAAAGTCTTAATACCGACGCATATCTCGTCTATTATATTGTCCGCAAAGCGGCGCTCGTACTTTTTGCTTATGCGATTTATCGTCATTACAGGTCGCAGTCCAAGAATAATAACGCGGTGGAGCTTCTGCCGATATTGCTCCTCCTCACTGCCGTACCCTTCTTCAATCCGATTTCAACAAGTCTTTCAACCTATTTTTATATGAAAACACAGTCCATGCTGTATGTTTACGCGGTGCAATATGCCTGCTATATCGCTCCCTCCGCGATCCTTATTGCCGCCGCTGCCTTCAGCTCGAAAAAGAGCGCGCTGCTTATATCTGATTTTTCAATAATAGGTCTTGCCGTAAACCTTGCAAGAAAAGCTTTTTCGGCAGTTCTTATGGCAAACGCGGGAATGCGGGTCAGCAAGTCGTATTTCTTCTGGATTGCCCTTTACGCAGTCTTGATCGTCTGCTTTGCGCTTGTCAGAAAAAAGAAATCAAATATAAAAGCCTGAGATTTCAGAAAGCCGCCTGAATCCATTCAGACGGCTTTTTTATTCTTTGCCACAGCCGTTCTGCTGTTCTTATGATTAATTAAACCGAAGTTTTATTTTTGCTCTTTTTTTAATATTATTTGTTCAAAATAGACTAAAATGCATCATCGGATTTATACACTATTAATAATTAGCAAAAATTTCTTTATATTAAATTGTATTTTATATTGAATTATTTTATATAATTTGGTATATTTAGAATGTTACATTTTGATTATATCCGTATTCGGTAAAATTTTTGTGGAAAGTGGTGATTTTTTTGACAGAACAGGATATTTTAACCGAAGAGCAGGAAGAACTGGATAAGCTTGCCTATACGAAAAAGCGTTATCTTTCTCCGAAAGAGATAGCCGCCTATGTTCTTGTAAACTTCGGTCAGAAAAACCTCAGTCAATTTACAAGTGCGTACAAAGAATTCTTTATGATTCAGTTCCTGAAGCTTGATACCACGGCGTACGCATACATAAACCTTTTCGCGTCGGTTTACGATGCTCTTGACGACACGATTTCCGGTCTTATCATCGACCGCACAAGAACACGCTGGGGAAGAATCAGACCTTTCTTCATAATTCCTCTGCCGCTTTGGGTAGTGGGCAGCATTATGATGTTTACCGCTCCCGATATTTCCAGAAACGGAAAAATCATCTGGGCAGCTATCGCAATCGTAATCAACGGTCTGGGAATGAGCTATTTCGGCGCATGGAATCTTATGATTTACAACATAACGCCGAATAACGACGAACGAAACAATCTAATTACCATAAGTAAGTTCTTTGAACTTTTCGGTGTATGGCTTCCCTCTTTGGTTCCGATTCTTGTTCAGTTCCTGCCGAAAATCAATTCATCAATCAATATGAAGGGCGTTTACACGAGTTTTGCCTATTTTATGGTTATCATTTCCGCAGGCTTCACAATTTTCGGTTTCTTTAATATGCGCGAGCGTGTTCCGCTTCAGTCGCGTGAGGAAATGAACGAAACCTCCGTGCTTGAATCAATCAAGCAGATTTTCACAAACCGTCCGCTTTTTGCAATCATCCTTTCCGATTTCTTCAACAACTTCAAGGCTGTCGGCGGTTCATCGGAGCAGTATTTCTGGCTCAACAACTCAGGAAACATCGCAAATCAGAGTATCTGCGGACTTTTCACAGGTATTCCGAACTATCTTATGGTGCCCTTTGCCGCAAAGCTTGTCAAAAAATTCGGCTCAAGAACTACCGCTATTATGGCAGGTGTATTCGGCGGCGTGGCATATACACTGCTTTTCATAATCGGTTATCATCCTTTCGGTCAAACCTTTAAAGATAATTACATACTCAATCTTATCTGGGTTATTTTCGCACTTACCGTATGCGGACTTCCCAACAAGGTTATTCAGGTTGTAAACCCGATACTCAGTGCAGAAACCTTTGACTATATGGAATGGAAACACGGTCTTCGCAACGAAGCTCTTGTTACAACTGTTCAGGGTTATTTCACAAAGCTTGCAACCTCGATTACCGGCTGGCTTTCGGGAATGGTTCTCACATGGATAAACTACGTTCCGCTTACCGACTCTCTCGGCAACGCCATTCCGCAGACAGATCCCAAAATGCTCAATGGTATATGGGCAGTATTCTGCATCTTACCGGCGATTGCGAGAGGTTTTTACGGACTTTCCTTTATTATCTATCCAATCCACGGTGATTTCAAAAATCAGATGATTGCCGAGCTTGCGGACATCCGCGCAGACCGTCTTGCACAGCAGGACGCTGCACAGAAAGCCGCTGCTGAAGCCAAAAACTCCGAGGCTGAATAAAAAATCGGACGCAAATTAAAACGACCTGTTTGCTGCAGGTCGTTTTTTTGCATTCATAGTCTTGCCTCAAGCCTGTAAATCGGCATTCCAAGCTCTGCGAAGCGTTTTTCGTATTCCGTAACTATATTGCCCTCAAAACCGCTGTTGTGCAGGTCAAGACTGATATGGCTCAGCTTAAATCCGTTGTTTGAGAAGCTTTCCAATGAATACTCAAAGAAATTCATATTGTCTGTTTTCTGGTTAATAACGGCGTCGTTGCTCATAAGACGCTTGTAAATCTTTAAAAACCTCTCGTGCGTCAGTCTGTGCTTTGCATACTTCTTTTTGGGAAAAGGACAACTGAAATTAAGATTTATCTCGCTGACCGATTTTTCCGGAATAAAGCGCGGCAGATACTCGGCCGCACATTTTAAAAATTTTATATTGGTAAGTCCCGCGGATTTTGCCGCTTCACAGCCTGCCACAATCACATTGGCGGCAACCTCAACCGCAAGAACGTTCATATCGGGATTGCGTCTTGCATATTCACAGGCAAATGCGCCCTTCCCGCATCCGACTTCAAGCATTATTCTGTTTGAATTTCCGAAAAGTTCCTCATAATCAAATAAAGCAAGGTTTTTTGCCGCGTTTTCATAATTCAGGTCGCTGCCCTTGTCACACATAATAAGATAATCGCCGCAGGACTCAAGCCTTGTCTCCAAATTCTTTTTTCTTCTCATTCTCATTTGTATCACCAAAGGTATTATATATGAAGACCTGCCATTTATCAACAAATATCTGTTGGATATATTGCTGTAAAAGCGAAAAAGATTTCTATCTGAATTGCACAAATTAATTCCGAAATGTTGATTTTGGTCTTTCTCAAAGATATAATAACATTGGCATTGCGGATTTCTGTCATTCTATGCCGCAGTTCCAAACGCGTACTGTATGAGAGTTTCTGAGTATGCGAAAAAAAGGACGTCAATAACAGGCGGCCTTTTTTAATCATTATAAAACGCGGCGGCGTTCGCTTGAACGCCGCGTTTTTATTTTCAGCTGAGAACCTTGAAATCGACCTTGCCGATTTTCGTTCTCGGAAGTTCGTCTATAAACACGATTTCTCTCGGAACAGACCATTTTGAAAGATTCTGCTCCCCGAATTTTTTAATCTTAGTCATAAGCTCTGCCTCATCGTCATCGGCAAACTTTTTGTTCTTTACCACAAAGAGCTTGAGCATTGTCTTTCCGCCGTCCTCCTTACCGATAACACAGCAGTCAAAAATCTCAGCCATTGAGCGGTAGGATTCCTCGATGAACGAGGGATAAACAAGATAGCCGCTTATTTTATATACTCTTTTCAAACGCTGGCGGTAGTAAATATCGCCTTTTTCATCTATGAAGCACATATCCCCCGTATGAAGCCATACTTTTCCGTCCTCATGCTCAAGAAGCATTTTTGAGGTTTCCTCGGGATCATTCCAATAGCCCTGCATAAGAGTCGGCCCGTAAACGCAAAGTTCTCCGTCCTCGCCCTCGCATTTTTCCGTTGTTCCCGGCTTTACCGTCATGGTTTCAATATTGTAGCAAGGAACGCCTATGCAACCCTGCGGCGCTTCACGGCGCGGATCGGTAAAGGTGCAAACGGTAACACACTCCGTCAGACCATAGCCCGATACAAAATGAACAAGCGCACCGTTTTCCTTGAGCAATCTGTCCATTTTTTCCGTAAGGGAATAAGGGACAACGTCTCCGCCGGAACCGATAAGCTTCATGGCGCTCATATCAATACCCTTGAGATAGCCGGCAGCATAAACCTTTTCAAAGAAATCGGGAACACCGAAAATGTAATTGAGCTTATATTTTTTAATTGCGGAGGAACACATCTTTGCGTCAAATGTGGGGAACAGTGCCTGAGGCATACCGACGCACATTGAAACGTGCATACAAAGCGCAAAGCCGAAACCGTGGAACACGGGAAGGGCGGTAAGCATACCGTCCGCATCCGGGTCTATCTGCATTTTGAGAACGGTGGTAACAACATCAACAAGCTGATACGAAAGATTGTTTATCGCTTCCGAAGTGAGCATAACACCCTTTGGATTGCCGGTAGTGCCGCCCGTCATCATAATTGCAGCGGTTGCGAGAGAATCCGACATTGTTTCGGGGACGCCGTTTTCTTTGATATAGGCCTCTCCCTCTTTAAGGAAATCGCCCCATTCAATAAGCTTTTTAACATTCTCCGCGGGAGCTGTTTTGCCCTTGATTTTCTTTTTATAGAGCATATTTGCAATAGCTCCGTACGGCGATTTCGGGAAATACGATGCCGTTTTGCATTTGATAAGTGTTAAATCGGGATTGCCTGTAAACGCCTTTTCCGAAACATCAAAGCAAAAAGCATATTTTGCACCGACAAGCTTAATTGTGTAATCCGCTTCGCTCTTAACGGAAAGAGGGTGTAGCATTGACGCAATTGCGCCGATTTTATTTATCGCATAAATAGCGGCAATGCACTGCGGCATATTCGGCAGACATATAACAACTCTGTCGCCTTTCCGAACTCCGTTTGCAACAAGAGCCGCCGCACATTTGTCCACTAACTGTGCGGTCTGATTCCAACTCAAAGTATTGTTATAGTAGTAAAGGCAGGGATTTTCCCCTCTCTCGGCAGCAGATTTTTCAAACTGCTGAAACATCGTTGTTCTAACATTGTACTTTGTTGTGTATTCAATCATAACTATTCCCCATATTTTCTTTATTTTTGTATAGACATCATATCAAATTTTTACAATTGTTGCAATCTGTAAATATATTTATTTACTATTTGTTAATATTTTAATATACATTTCTGCCGGAGATTTTCCGTTTCAAAAAGGGCACACAAAAACCGAACAGATGAACTGTCCGGTTTTTATAATTTAAATTATTTACGTATTGAATTTTAATTCCGAAGTGCATTACCAGCCAAGCCGTACAATCGTTATCGTGCACACGCCCGTTCCCTTTTTATAGCAGGCGGAATGTCCCTCCGGAGTGAATATATCGATTCTTCCCGTCTTTGAAAGCCCGCTTCCGCCGCGGTCAACAACAGTATAGTCTATGCCTCCGATCTCAACAACTGAACCTAAAGGAAGCCAGTTGCAGGCAATATAATAAGGATTATCCATACCGTTGTAAATTTTTTTGCCCGAGGTTGTTATACCCCTTGAATTTCCGTTGCATACGGCACAGGCACAGTAATGCGTATATTTTCCGTTAATTACCTGCCCTACATAAAATCCGTTGTAGCTGTCAACACCGTTGGGTACTGTTTCAGCGTTCTTTGTACCGACGCGCTTTATCTCTGTTACAGGCTCTTTCACCACAGTTGATGAAAGTTCCTTCTGCTCGACAGCCAGACCGTTTATATATTTAACACTGTACGTTACGGATTTTTCACCGTCCTTGCCCTGTGTTTCAATCCGGACTGTGCCTCTTTCGATGTCTGAATCGTCTTTTTTGATTGTTTCGTAAGGAATTTTTTCAGTCTCTGTTTTCGTTCTAAACGCAACTCTGTAAACGTCTATGACCGTTTCATCGCTGACAGTCGCGTCCGCTGACGGCTCGGTATAGTCATTTTCGCCGAGTTCAATTCCGGCTACCGATAAAATTTGGGAAACCGTGGCATTAATCGCGCTGATTCTTATGACTTTTCCGTCCGCATTGATTGTAACAGTCTTAGGCGTCTGAACAGTAATCACCATACCGTTTTCAACGGGAGCAGAACCGTCGTAGTTGATGCGGCAGCCATCGGTATCAATACCCGTTTCCGCAAAGGCCTCCTCCACGGTGTCCGCATAAACCTCAAATGTTTTAATTAAATCGTTAAGACTGACGTTGATTGTATTCAATCTGTCAATTACTATTGTACCGCCCGATCCTGCTCTGAAATCGGCTATGCTTAGCAAGTCTCTCGGACCGAGGGTAATATTTGCCTTGTTGAGAATTTCGATTGGTTCCGTTTCGTCTGTTGTAATTGTGTATTCATAACCGTTGTCGTTGATAACGACATTGTACTCTCCCGCGATACCTGCAAAGGCATTTGCGGCAAAAGTAAATACGATAAGAAGAAACGCAATTACCGTTGCCGCTACGACACGTGAAATGTGCCTTACAGATGCAACGCCTGATTCGTTAATCATCTTAATCTCCTTTTTGATAAGAAACAATATTTGCCTGCTTTTTTAGAAAAACCATATATGGATTTGGTATTTCCGACAGAAGCATATATTCTATTATTTCTCAAACATCTGGCATTATAGGAATTTTTGCATAATATGTCAACCTTTTAAAAAATCTCTTTTTGTGCAAAATATACAAAAAAATATTTAGGGATCGTTTAAAAAATTCATTTAAAATCAAGATGTTGTGTTAAATTTACTTTTACGCTTTAATTGGTGAAATCGCTTTTTTGTTAAATATTTAAAAATTTGGCACTTTTCGGCTCTGATTTGTAACCTTTTTGTAATGATTATCGGTGAATTATCAATATCTTGTGTTAGTTTTGTAACTTTTTGATAAACAGTCACAAGATAATGTACTACAAATTTTTAAATAACTATTTGCTTTACGGAAAGAATTTTTGCCTGAACCTATAATCACAAAATGTTTTATATTATATATTTATATTATATATTACCGCAGATCGGAATAAACACCGGTGATACATCATTTTACATTGACATTGAACATTACTTAATATATAATATGATATTGAATGAATACGCCCCAATAGTTCAACGGATAGAATAAGTCCCTCCTAAGGATTAGATGCAGGTTCGATTCCTGCTTGGGGTGCCAGTCGGACTAAGCATTGCATAATTAAACTGCTTAAAAGGAGGTTGTCAGCATGAAAAAATCATACGATAAGCCGGTTTCCGAAATCGAAGAATTTATAACTGCCGACGTTATTACAACAAGCGGCTTCGGTGACGGCGGATACGGAGAGGTCGATCACGGAGACGAAGATCTCGACTGATTCTAAACTGTCCCCAAAACAATACTATTTAAAAGACGGCGATTGAATAATTCAACCGCCGTCTTTCTTTTTTAATGATTAGGTGCCCCATTCAACATCTGTATCAGGTTCGCCGCTTGTGGTTACTATGTCCGATGTTCTGAACGTTTCGAACTCTGTCTCTGGCTTTATGTACTTATCTTTCATTAAATGTTCCCTCCTTTCAGGTATTGAATGTCAAACGTTTTCCGGAGCGCGTCCTTAGTGCCGCCGTCCAGTTTATCATCGCTCAGTATCCGCTGTGCTATATCATTCAGGCAGTCTGTTGCAGGTTCGGTATAATATACTCTGCCGTCAATGACCGCATAGCCCCTGACTGATATTTTTTCTGCGTAGCTTTCCTTGGGGATCTTTGTAAACACAAGATTATAGGATACGATATTCCCCGATTCCGAACTGTTGACGGCTATTATTTTGTTTACTCCTTCCTTCCCCCGGTTTTCAAGCGTAAGCTTTTCGGCACTACTTTCCGAATAGGAATACAAAAATCCTATTTCGGATTCGTATGCGTCCTCAAGCGCGAGATCCCCGCATTCAAGGCTGAATCCGAATCGCATTCCGGGATTGTTGACTCTCAGAGAAGCGCCTTTGTAGGTTACGTTAAACAGTTCGGACGAATCTTTAAATGTCATTGCGTTTTGTTTTGCATACGCCTCGGCAACACTGCCCGGCTTTCCGTAAAGCACCAGATCGGTTACAGGCACAACATACGGATCATCGTCGTTTTCAAACACAAATGTTCTTCTGAAGCCGATACCTTGACTGCCGATGCTCTCAATTCCGTCCGGCACAATAATATACGTTAAATTCGCAGACAGTACCAACGCGTCGCGACCGATTATTTTCATAGTTGAAGGTAAAACAAGCTTTGACACTTTTGGGCATTCATAAAACGCTCCGCTTTTTATTTCCTCAACGCCTTCTTCTATCGTTATTTCCGTTAAAGCGTTGCAGAAACGAAACGCGTTTTCACCCAATATCTTAACGCCTCCGGGGATAACGGCCTTGGTAAGTTTAAGATCATCGTAAAAGCAACTCGCTCCAATCGTTGTAAGCGTCGACGGAAAATTGATTGTTTCAAGATTTCTGTCGCTTTGAAAAGCACAATCCTTGAGCTCCAGCAGTCCTTCGGGAAGCACCGCCTTTTGCAGGTTAGAACAACCGGAGAACGCGGAGCTGTTTATTACGGTAATGCCTTCGGAAACCGTTATGCTTTTGATTGTTTTGTTGCCTGCAAAAGCTCTTCGCCCGATTTCCTCTACAGGAAAACCGTCAAGTGACGACGGTACAACCACATCCGTGTCTGTTCCGGTGTAACCTGTGATTACAGCGTTTCCGTTGCTTCCGGTTGTGTATTTATAGTCCCCGCTTTCTTCCGCGTACGCGCTGATACCGGCGGGCAAAGCGATCATACTCACCATCAAAACACAGATGAACGATTTTATATACCTTTTCATATTTTTACCCCCTGTTCTGTAGTATCAAATATTTTTGCACCTATATAGGTGCAATATTATTTTATCAAACGGATACGATAATGTCAAGAGATATTTGCTCCCGTTCAGGTGCATAATAAGGTGGTACAAAATGAACAAAGAATATGAAAAGGCGTTCGGAAACAGAATCCGTGCGCAAAGAGAACTTAAAAATATGACACAGGAGCAGCTTTCAATCAAGCTGCAGCTGTATGGATGCGACATAACGCGCAGCGCCGTTGCAAAAATAGAGGTCGGTCAGCGCCACATTTATCCGGATGAGATAAGGCTGATAAAAGAAATACTTGAAATTACGTTTGATGATTTGTTCTACGGATAATGGATGTATCAAAATGCAAATACTCCACTGCCGTTCTTGACAAAAGCAAAACGGATTGATAAACTATATACACGAATACAGAATTGCTGTTATTATGTTATTAATATATACGGAGGAAGAAAATGGATTTAGCCGATAATTTATGTATGAATTGCTTTGAAAAGCTAACCAACGGAAGCGTATGCGGTAACTGCGGCTTTGACAATGATTCCGTAACCAATATGAAATATCTTCCGCGCAAGACTGTCCTTTCAGGCAGATATATCGTCGGGAAAGTGATTTCGGAAGAAAGCGATGCGGTAACTTATTCAGGCTATGATACGGAGCGGCGCTGCACGGTCACTGTACGTGAATTTCTTCCCAAGGGAATAACGAACAGACTTGAAGGAAACAGCGATGTTCATGTCAGAGAACGTTTCAGAAAGAACTTCAGCAATTACAAAAATTCATTTATAAGGCTTTGGAAAACGCTCAAGGGTCTGAACTCCCTATCCGCTGTCATACCTGTTATAGACGTTTTTGAGGAAAATGAGACTGCGTACGCTGTCTGTGAAAAAATGGAAACCGTTTCTCTCAGAGACTTTCTTATCCGAAATGAGGATAATAATATTTTGTGGGATAAGGCGCGTCTTATGTTTATGCCTGTCCTGACAACAATTGAAAGACTGCATTCAAACGGTATCATTCACGGCGCAATTAATCCTGATAATCTCGTACTGTGCCGTGACGGAAAGGTGCGCCTTGCAGGCTTTTGCATAAGCGAATGCAGCAGCGCGTCAGGTGAGCTTGAATTCACGCCGTCTGCCGGCTACACAGCGCTGGAGCAGTATGAAAACAGTCATAAAATCTGCCCCGCGACCGATATTTACTCATTCTCCGCCTGCATATACCGCGCGCTTGTGGGCAACGATCCGCCCGATGCGATGGCAAGGGAAACAAACGACAAGCTTATGATTCCGAACAGAATCGCCGAGAAAATCCCTCCTCACGTTATAAGAGCGCTCGGAGGCGGTCTTCAGATTTATCCCGAAAAAAGAATTCAGAGTATTGATGATTTCAGAGAACTGCTGAACGCAGCTCCGTCTGTTGTTGCTCATTCCGCCCCCATTCCTCAGGCAGAAGCCCCGAAATCTCAGAGTGCACAGTCTGAGCAGCGCAGTCCGAAACCTCCTGAAAAGAAAGACAGCAAAAAAGGAGTTAAAACAGCCATTATCGTTCTGCTTGCAGTTGCGGTAGTCGCCGCGGCGGTTTATATTATAGGTTTTTCGGGACTTGTTATAAAGCATGAAACAACAACAGCCGCCACTACCCTTCCAAAAATTGCCGTTCCGGATTTCCGTGCCGGTTACACGGAAAGCGATGTTAAAAACACAGGCTCTTGGAACGCTCAGTTTAAAATCACCTTTGTCTATGAATACACATCGGACGCGGAAGAGGGACTTGTGTTTAAGCAGAGCGTCGAACCGGGCACAGAGATTGAACAGGGTTCTGAAATTGTATTAACAGTCAGCAAAGGTATAGAAACCGCAACCGTACCCGATGTCGGCGGACTGAGTAAAGCAGATGCGGTAAGCGCTCTTGAAAAAGCCGGCTTCAAGGTGAAAATCGTTACAATTTATAATGATGACGGACACAAGGCGGATACGGTTAAATCAAAAGGCGGAATGGCTCCTGCGGCAGGCACCAGCTCTGCAAAGGGTGAAGAAGTGCTGATTCAGGTTTACGGCGAAACCGTTACCACAACCACTGCCGCTCCGGAATCAATGTCTTCTGACGGGACAACGGAATAATTCTCTGTTTTTGCATTACAATTTTAATGAAAAAGCGGAACTGCAAGAATAAGACAAAGCAAAGTGCATAATGATAATAAAAGGGAAAGAGCGCGGCAAAGCAGAAAATGCCGCGCTCTTGCACAAAATTGTATTTTTTTCCGTTTTTGTATTGACATTATGGTTTTAGGGATATATAATCATACTAATTCTATGGGAATTATGTAATAACCGATCACTGAAAGGAAAATGGCGATGTTTGTTTATGCAGATAATGCGGCAACAACCAAAATAAGCAAAACGGCTCTTAACGCAATGATGCCGATGTTTGAAACATACTACGGCAATCCGTCCAGCCTGCACACAACAGGGCAGCAGGCTGCTGAAAAATTGCTTGAGGCAAGAGAACGCATTGCAAAAAATCTTGGAGCTCAGCCGCGTGAGATATATTTTACCTCAGGAGGCAGCGAAGCGGACAATCAGGCGATACGTACCGCTGCCATTCTCGGTGAGAAGAAGGGCAAAAAGCACATTATATCAACAGCATTTGAACACCACGCAGTGCTTCATACTCTCAACAAGCTGGAGAAAGAGGGTTTTGAAATCACCCTGCTTGACGTTCACAGAAACGGCATCATAACAGCCGAGGAGGTCAAAGACGCAATCCGTGAAGACACTTGCCTTGTAACGGTTATGTTTGCCAACAATGAAATCGGAACCATTCAGCCGATTGCCGAAATCGGAGCTGTATGCAGAGAGGCGGGCGTTTTGTTCCACACAGACGCAGTTCAGGCGGCAGGCCATATAGAAATTGATGTTGAAAAAATGAATATAGATATGCTTTCACTTTCTGCCCATAAATTTTACGGGCCGAAAGGAATCGGCGCTCTTTACTGCAGAAAGGGTATTTTGCTCCAGAATCTGATTGAGGGCGGCGCACAGGAAAGAGGAAAGCGCGCAGGCACCGAAAATCTGCCTGCGATTACCGGTATGGCGGCGGCTCTTGACGAGGCGTGCAGCGGAATCAAAAAGAACCGTGAATATGTTTCGCGTCTCAGGGATAAGCTGATAGAAGGTCTTTCCTCCATACCGCACTCCGTTCTGAACGGCGACGCGGTAAACAGGCTGCCCGGCAATGTCAATATGTGCTTTGAAGGCATTGAGGGCGAAAGCCTTTTGCTGCTGCTCGACAGTCGCGGAATCGAAGCGTCAAGCGGCTCCGCCTGCACATCAGGCTCGCTTGATCCAAGTCACGTTCTTCTTGCAATCGGACTTCCCCATGAGGTTGCCCACGGTTCGCTTCGCCTTTCAATCAGCGAGCAAAACACGGAAGAGGAAATAGATTATATAATCAAAAACGTTCCCGAAATCGTGGAATATTTAAGAAATATGTCTCCCGTATGGGACGAACTTTCAAAAGGAGAGATTAACCATGTTATATAGTGAAAAGGTTATGGATCATTTTCAAAATCCGAGAAATGTCGGAAAAATTGAAAACGCGGACGGCATCGGCGAAGTCGGAAACGCCGTGTGCGGAGATATAATGAAAGTGTATATCAAGGTCGACTGCGGCATAATCACCGATGTAAAATTCAACACATTCGGCTGCGGCTCGGCAATCGCAACATCTTCCATGGCAACGGAAATGATAAAAGGGAAAAAAATCGAGGATGCCCTCGCTCTCACCAACAAGGCAGTTGTTGAGGCGCTTGATGGTCTGCCGGCGCATAAAATCCACTGTTCGGTTCTTGCCGAAGAGGCTGTTAAAGCAGCCGTTAAGGATTATTACGACAAAAACGGCATTGCATACGACAAATCACTTTTCCCTGACTGCGAAAGCTGTGAGGAATGCCATCTGAAATAAACAGGAGACACTATGACAGTATCGGAAGTACAGAATCAGATTTTAAAATTAAAAAAAGAAAAGGATATTTGTATTCTTGCGCATTCCTATCAGGCAAGAGAAATTACGGAAATCGCCGATTTCACAGGCGACTCCTATGCCCTTTCCGTTAAGGCGGCGTCCGTCAAAGCAAGAACCGTACTTATGTGCGGCGTGCGTTTTATGGCTGAAACGGTAAAAATTCTTTCTCCCGAGAAAAGGGTTATTCTTGCAAGTCCCGACGCAGGCTGCCCGATGGCCGAACAGATGGACAGGGAGCTTATAGAGCAGATGAAAGAAATGAATCCGGGTTATACAGTAGTCGCTTATATAAATACAACGGCAGAACTGAAAACGATCTGTGATGTCTGCGTAACCTCGTCGTCCGCCGTTAAAATTATAAAGGCAATGCCTGAAAAGGACATCCTGTTTATCCCCGATATAAACCTCGGTACATATGTTGCCAAGCAATGCCCCGATAAAAACATAAAGCTTGTTTCGGGCGGTTGCCCCACTCACTGCAGAGTGAACGAAAAGCACGTTATGCAGGCCAAAAAGAAACATCCGAACGCGCTTTTGCTTGTTCACCCCGAATGTATTCCCGAGGTTTCGCGCCATGCGGATTACATAGGCTCAACAAGCGGAATTATGGATTACGCCGCAAAAAGCAGTGCAACGGAATTCATAATCGGAACGGAAAACAGCATCGTTGAACATCTGCAGTATGACTGCTCCGATAAGGCGTTTTATCCTCTGTCAAAGGATCTTGTCTGCCACAATATGAAAATAACCACCCTGCCCGATGTCTTGAACTGCTGCAAGGGTCTTGCCGGAGAGGAAATTCTCCTTGACAGTGAAACGATTGCGAAGGCAAAAAAATGTATTGATAAAATGATTGAATACGGCGGTTAAATATGAAAAAAGCGCTTATAGCAATGAGCGGCGGCGTAGACAGCAGTGCCGCCGCCTTTTTGATGAAACAACGGGGCTTTGACTGTGTGGGCGTTACAATGAAGCTCTATAGCAACGACGATATTGGAGTCGGCAGGGATAAAGCCTGCTGCACGCTTGATGATATTGAGGACGCACGTTCCGTAGCCTTTCATCTTGGAATTCCGTATCACGTTTTCAATTTTAAGGATGAATTTGAAAAAAAGGTTATAAAAAAATTTATCTCGGTATATGAAAACGGCGGAACACCCAATCCCTGTATAGACTGTAACCGGTATCTGAAATTTGAACAGCTCTTCAGACGTGCCGATGAACTGGGCTGCGACTGCGTTGCCACGGGCCACTATGCGCGCACGGAATACGACGAATCTCTGGGACGCTGGCTTTTGAAGAAAGGCGTTGACAGTGCGAAAGATCAAAGCTATGTTCTGTACTCTCTCACCCAGAACAGACTTGCGCGCACCGTTTTTCCGCTCGGGGAATATAGCAAACCCCAAATACGCAAAATCGCGCTTGAAAATAATTTTATTAATTCGGACAAGCGTGAAAGTCAGGACATCTGTTTCGTTCCGGACGGCGACTATGCCGCGTTTATTGAAAATCACACAGGCAAAAAATATCCTCCCGGCAATTTTGTAACGAAGAGCGGCGAAATCCTCGGCACGCACAACGGCATAATCAGATATACGGTCGGTCAGCGAAAAGGTCTCGGCATATCCTATAAAGAACCTCTGTATGTCTGCGGCAAAAATCCCGAAAAAAACGAAATTATTTTAGGAAATGCCAATGATGCCTTAAGCCGAGGCGTAATAATAAGCGACGTCAATTTGATTTCCGTGGCTGAAATAAAAGAGCCGTTGAAAATCAAGGCACGCACGAGATATAATATGAAAGAGCAGCCTGCAACGGCTCAGCGGCTTAACTGCGGCAGAATAAAAATCACCTTTGACAAACCCCAACGCTCCACCTCAAAGGGGCAGGCAGCCGTTATGTACGACGGAGATATTGTTGTCGGCGGCGGAGTTATTGAAGAAATTTTTTAATATAAACCATCATAAAAAAGCGCGCCGATCGGCTATTAACCGAACGGCGCGCTTATATATCTGTTTACTCAACGGTAACTGATTTTGCAAGGTTGCGCGGCTTATCAATAGGAAGTCCCTTTTCGTATGCAACGTGATAAGCAAGAAGCTGCAACGGTATAACCTCAATGGATGGCGTCAGGAGCGGAATTGAATCGGGATATGTGATAACAGTCTCAAACTGAGGTAAATCGTCTTTTAGGCTTTCCGGCGCAAAAACAATAACCTTTGCTCCCCTCGCGATAACTTCAATAAGATTTGATACGGTTTTTGGCAGCAAATCCTTGTTGCTTATCAGTCCAAAACAGACAGTGTCTTTTTCAATAAGGCTTATCGTTCCGTGCTTAAGCTCGCTTGCCGGATAACCAACACAGTCTATATAGCTGATTTCCTTGAGCTTGAGCGCTCCCTCGAGCGAAACGCCGTAATCAACATTTCTGCCAAGGAAGAAGCACTTATCCATATCCTTGATTTCCTTTGCAAGGGTTTTCAGTTCATTTTCCTTTGCAAGCACCCTTTCTATTTTCTTCGGAAGCAGCGAACTCATATTAACCGCAATCTCGCTGAAAACCTCGGTGCAGGCTTCGCGCTGACGCGCGATATAAAGGCAGAGCATATTAAGCATTGCAAGCTGACACGAAAACGCCTTTGTTGTGGCAACGGCTATTTCCGCACCTGCAAGTGTAAGCAGATTGTAATGACTCATTTTCGCTATAGAGCTTTCGGGAACGTTTACAATGCTTATCGTTTTTGCCCCCATCTCTCTTGCCTGCTTAAGCGCCGCAAGACTGTCCGCCGTTTCACCGCTCTGGCTGATAATGATTACAAGGCACTTTTCGTCTATAACAGCGTCTGCGTATCTGAATTCTCCTGCATATTCCGCAAACGCGGGAATTTTTGCTATTTTCTCAAAGTTGTATTTTGCTATCAGTCCCACATGATATGCAGAGCCGCAACCGACGATATAGACGCGGTTGATTTCCCTGAAGTCCTGAGCGTCAAACGGCATTTCGGGGAAAAATATTTCTCCGTCCTCCGTAACCGCGCCCAGCGTATTTCTTACAACCTCCGGTTCTTCATATATTTCCTTAAGCATAAAATGCTCAAAATTGCCCTTGTCGGCAGCGCTCTTGCTTAGCTGAAGCGTCTTAATTTCCTTTTTGATTTCGGAAAAATTGCCGTCATACACCGTTATCTTATCCACCGTAATCGCGGCAGTCTCACCATCCTCAAGATAAACGGCTTCCTTGGTATAATGAAGCAAGGGATTGACGTCGGACGCAATGAAATTCTCGTCCTTGCCGACACCGATAATGAGCGGAGAGCCTTTTTTTGTGCAGTAAAGCGTATTTTCATCATCCGTGCAGAGAATGCCGAGAGCGTACGAGCCTTCCAAAAGCTTAACCGTCTTTTTGATTGCGTCAATTACATCTCCACTGTAGTTAAGCTCCAGCAGTTTCGGAATGACCTCGGTATCCGTTTCGCTTTCAAATGAAATGCCGCTCATTGAGAGACTTTCTTTGATTTCCTTGTAGTTTTCTATAATTCCGTTGTGAACAACGGCAAAATGCTCACTGCAATGAGGATGTGCGTTAATCTCGTTTGCCTTGCCGTGCGTTGCCCAGCGTGTGTGACCGATTCCTACAGAGCCGCCAAGACTGCTGCCGCCCAATTTTTCCTCAAGGCGCTTAATTTCGCCTTTAGCCTTTACGATTTTTAAATTGTTTTTATTTAAAACGGCGATCCCGCCGCTGTCATATCCTCTGTATTCAAGATCCTTCAACCCTTTGATAAGGATGCCCGTAGCTTCACTTTTGCCTATATATCCGATTATACCACACATTGCAGTTTCCTCCTTTATCTATGTATGCTTATCATATCATACTCCAAAGACCTTTTGCAAGCAAAAGTATATAAAATGATCTTTTTATCATTTCAGTCTCGCTGCGATTATGCTCATATCGTCCTCTTTTTTCCCCTTTGCGATATTGAGCGCTTCCCGAAGTACGCTGTCTGCTATTTCCTGCACGGGAGTATCCTCGAATCCCTTAAGCATTGCGGTAAGCCATTCTCCGCCAAGCTCCGTTATACCGTCACTCGTCATAACTATAAGGTCACCGCTGCTTAATACGGCTGTACGCTTTGCAAACTCAATACCTCTTAAAATACCCGCAGGCATAGAAGTCAGTTCGCATTTTGTCACTCTGTTTCCCTTAATTATATAGGTTGCCGGCGCACCCGCTTTGTAAAGATCTACCCTTCCGGTAAACAAATCCACGGCGGAACAGTCGATTGTGGCAAGGCTTTCCTCATTTGATTTTACAAGCAGTGCGGAATTCACGACCTTGAGCGCACTGTCAAACCCAAAACCGGCGCAAAGGAGCTTTGAGAGCAGTCCGGCACCCATTGCACCGTCAAGCGCCGCTCTGCCTCCCTTGCCCATACCGTCGCTTATAATAAGAATACTGTGCCCTCTTCCGTCGTTTACCGTTTTTATCGTGTCGCCGCATAGCTTTCCCTCCGCGCTGTGCTGCGCGAAGCCGATTTCAAACGAGTAATTTGGTCTTTCCGCAAAGGTTATCATGGAATCCTCGCGAAAATGAGTCAGCCTGCCCCTGTCAAAATAACGGCTGCATATTTTTGAAATTTCCTTTTGGATTTCAGGTTTAGAGAGGGAAGTTTCTCTTCCCCTTGTCATAATTTCTATTCTCATTCTGCCGAATTTATCTTCAATAACGGAAATATTTTTCGGATAAATTTCATATTCGCCGAGCATTCTTCTTATTCTTCCTGCGGCGATATTGTCAAAATATTCCGCCTCGTCAAATTCTTTTGCAAGGTCGGCAAGCATATCCGAAATGGAAAAGAACTGGTCAGATGCCACCATCCTGATTTCGTTTGTCTTTTCGTTTATGATTTCCTGTGAAATATACTCGGCCTCGGACATCTCGGCGCGCGCTCTCTGCGCGTTTCTTATGTTCATATCGTTTATTTTTTCGCGAACCTCATTTACGCTCTCACTTATATGATTCATAGCCGAAGAGGCAAAGCGAAGCCTTACAACAAGGCTCTGCCTGAGTGAGCCATCGGGTGCAATATCCGCTCCGCCGTGGAAAAAATCTTCTATTTTACTTACCGCAACAGACGGCAAAAGCGCAAAAACAATTCCTGCGGCTGCGCTTTCAAGCGTTATATACAGCCCCGCGCTGCTTCCCGACGCAACCGAAAAAAGGCCGCACGAAAGAACAAACGAAACAGCCGCGCTCCATGACCCGACAGGGCAGAAAAGCGAAGCAAGAAGTGTTGAAAAGCCGTAAGCTCCCGCAAGGAAAATCGTTTCCCTACTTTCAATTCCAAGTGAAAACCCAAGGGAAAGCGCCAGAATGAAACCAAGCCTGTCCGACCCGAAACGGGTTGTCATCAAAATTAAAAAAACCGCTAAAATCCGCGCAGGCGATAGTTCACCGACAGTTATACGGGCAAGGCTCATCAGAACTACGGCGGCGGAAATAACAATGCACGTTAAATCGGACACGGGAAGCGCTTTAAAACGAAAACGTCTGAAATTACAGTTTATTGCCCTGAAGAAAAAAAACGAACCGCCAAGTCCGAGTATACCCTCGGCAAAAGTCAGGGCGTACTGCGCGCCGGTCGCGCCTGTTTTTACGTCTACTACAACTCCTGTCGCGGTAAGTGAAAGAAAAGCCAGTACCATAGGAAGCGCGGGCTGATTTTTTATATCGGCAAGAGAAACGGCAAATGCGCCAAGCGACACAATAATAACGGAAACACCGTAACGCGCAAAGCTCTGAGGACAAAAAACGAGATACCCCAGTGCGCTTCCGACTGCGCTGTAGATAAAATTCTTTCTTTTTGAAACGGAAATCAGCGAAATGGAAAACGGTGACGCCGCCTCAAGAACAAAGCAGCTGCTCAGAACAAATCCAAGAACGAGAAACACCGCCGCTTCCGTCAGATTTCTGACGCTGCCGTTCTTCAGACTTTTCCTGATTTCTTCTTTATTCGGGGTAATAGTTTTCATTTTTACACATCCGTAAAATTAATTATTCCCCTCATTCAAGATATTATAAAAAGGGAACGCTGAAAAAAATGTCACAACGCGCCCCATTTCACGGAAAAATGAAAATCTGCATATTTTTTTCATAAATGCTGTGTCAATTTATATTAATTATATAGGGACGTGAAAGGGGAACAAAATATGAGAATAAAAAAAGAAAGCCTGCAGCTTGCGGCTCTCGCGGCGGTTTCAATTGTGTTGATTGCATTTTCTCCCCAGGCAAAGGAGGGTGCGCTCCACGGTCTTGAAATGTCGGAAACCATCATAATTCCGGGACTTCTGCCGCTGCTCATCCTTTTTAATATGATTTCAAAATCAACGGCTGGAAATATGCTCCAGAACGCTCTTGCTCCCGTGACCGAAAAGGTTTTCCGTCTGCCGAGAGCAACAGGCGCCGCGATGATTTTCGGTCTTATCGGGGGCTACCCCACAGGCGCAGTGCTGACTGAAAGCCTTTATGACAACTCGGATATAGACGACGCAACGGCAAAGCGCCTTATGAGATTCAACGTAAACGGCGGAGCGGCATTTATCATAACAGCAGTCGGAACAATCATACTGAAAAACGAGCGCGCGGGTCTGCTTCTGTTTGCGTCAACAACGCTGGCGTCTCTGCTTATAGCATTTTTTTCGTCGTTTCATTATGAAAAGGTATCCGATTCTCATTCGGGCTATTCCGCCCTGCCGATTGCAGAAGCACTCAACGTGTCGACAGAGAATTCCATTCGCTCCGTTCTGAACATTTCTGCCTGTATCATTCTTTTTTCGGCATTGGGCGAGGCTGTGAAATATCCTGCCGTGCTTTCTCCGATAATAGAAATAACGGGAGGCGTTGCCGATAATCACGACGCGTTTTCTCTTCCGGCTCTTGCCTTTTTGATTGCGTTTTCGGGTTTTTGCATTCATTTTCAGCTTTTTTCGATAATCAAAAAAATAAATATGCGGTATTTTGACTTTTTTATCTGGCGAATCGTTCACGCGCTTCTGTCCGCTTTGCTTTGTTTTTTATTTACGAAACTGTTTCCCGACGCCGCTCAGGTTTTTTCAAATTATTCGCAAAGCACTCCTATCCCTTTCAGCGTAAACTTTACACTGTCCGCCCTTATGATACTCGGCTGTGCTGTTCTCATATTTGATATTGATTCCAGAAAAAGAAAATGCTGAAATAAGTTCCTAAATACCGGCGAATCACCGGAAACGAAAAATGCCTGAAGCCGCTTGAACATCAAAATCAAATTCAAGCGGCTTTCTCAATACAAAAATAAAATGAATCATACGTTTTTTCTGCTTTATATCTGCATCGTTCAGACAGCTTTATTCGCAATTTGAAACGGGACTGCCGAAGCAGTCCCGTAAATCATTCTCTTATTTATTGTCATCGTCTTTCTTTTTTCTTTTTGAAAAAAGCTTGTTTAATCCATAGGTACAGAGTATGATTACGCCTATAACGATAAAGATACCCACCATTCCTATTGCCATAACGGGCAGAGTCTGCTTCCATGAATCGGAATTGATTGAAATCGCCATGGTGAGCGCCGAAAAAGTATTCAATAAACCGAGCATATTTTACCCTCCTTAAATCAGTCCTTCAACAAGCGTAAGAATAAGTCCGCCGGCTATAACCGAGGCAATCTGACCCGATACATTTACGCTTATTGACTGCATAAGCAAAAAGTTCTGGTTATCCTCTTTAAGTCCCATCTGATTTACAACGCGTCCGCTCATCGGAAATGCCGAAATACCTGCCGCACCTATCATCGGATTAACCTTTTTATCCTTCGGCAGGAACAGATTGAGAAGCTTTGCGAAGAATACGCCGCCCGCGGTATCAAATATAAACGCCACAAGTCCGAGCGCAAGAATCATAATGGTTTCCTTTTTAAGGAAATCCTCGTAGTACATCTTTGACGCAACAGTCAAACCGAGCAGAATGGTTATAAGATTTGCAAGAGCATTCTGCGCCGTTTCAGAGAGCGCATTGAGCACGCCGCATTCACGTATAATGTTTCCGAACATCAGGAAGCCCACAAGCGCAACCGACTTCGGGGCAACCAGACCCGCAATTATAGTGATGATAACGGGGAAAAGGATTTTCGTTGTCTTGGAAACCTCGCCGGGCTTATATTTCATTCTGATAAGACGTTCTTTCTTCGTTGTGCATAGCTTGATTACAGGCGGCTGAATAATCGGCACAAGCGCCATATACGAATATGCCGCCACCATAATCGGTCCGAGATACTGTGAATGAAGCTCATTCGCAACGAAAATGGATGTCGGCCCGTCTGCCGCTCCGATGATGGCTATTGACGCCGCATCGGGAATATCGAAAAAGAATGAAGCAACAAAAAAAGTAAAGAATATCCCAAACTGAGCCGCCGCGCCGAACAGCATAAGCCACGGATTTTTGAGCAGCGGTCCGAAATCAATCATCGCGCCTATTCCTATAAATAATAACAGGGGAAACAGTTCGTTTGCTATACCTGCGTTGAACAGAACCGTTATCGGTCCGTCCTCGCCGATTGCACCCGAAAGGGGCAGATTGACAAGAATCGTTCCAAAGCCGAGCGGAAGAAGCAGCGTGGGTTCCATTTCTTTTTTGATTGCAAGAAATACGAGCAGTCCGCCTATAATCATCATTATAACCTGACCGGGCTGAATGTTTCCGAAATTGGAGAAAAGGTCGCTGAATGTGGACATTATGCTTAACTGTACCATTTTTTACCTCCCAGACAATAAACTAATAAATATTATAATACACAAATTTCCATTTGTCATTATTTTTTAGGAATTGTTTATTCCTTTCCGTTCCAGCAATATGTGCAGAGCTTGTCCGGAGAAATGCCGACTGATTCAATCATATCATCAAGTCTGTGGTAACGAAGGCTTGTAAAATGCAGCTTTTCACAGATTCTGTCTATCATCTTCTGATACTTTTCACTGTCAGGGTCGGCATATTCGCTGAGCGTCTCGCGGGTTACATTTTCACCTTCAAATTCTTTTATGACGCAGCGCGTAATAAGCTCCATCTCCGAGGTGCTGCGTGAAAAATTAAGATATTTACACCCAAAAAGGAGCGGAGGACAGGCAGGTCTGATATGTACCTCTCTCGCGCCGCTTGCATAGAGAAATTCGGTTGTTTCGCGAAGCTGTGTTCCTCTAACGATTGAATCATCAATGAGGAGCAGGCTCTTGCCGTTGATCAGGTCGTGAATGGGAATCAGTTTCATCTTTGCAATCAGGTTACGCTTGCTCTGATGCGTGGGCATAAACGAGCGCGGCCATGTGGGAGTATACTTTACAAACGGTCTTGAAAACGGAAAGCCGGATTCGTTTGCGTAGCCGATTGCGTGGGCCGTTCCCGAATCGGGTACACCTGCCACAATATCAGGCTTAACGTTATCCCGCCTTGCAAGAACTTTTCCGCAGTTATACCGCATTTTTTCAACGCTTATGCCCTCGTATGACGATGACGGGTAACCATAATAAATCCAGAGAAACGTACAGATTTTCATTTTGTCTCCCGGCTGAACAAGCGTTTTTATTCCCTCTGCCGTCATAACAGCGATTTCGCCCGGTCCCAGTTCTCTGCAGTCGGTGTACCCGAGATTGAGATAGGCAAAGCTTTCAAAACTGAAGCAATAGCCGTCATCCTTTTTACCGGAAACTATCGGGGTTCTTCCCAGCTTGTCCCTTGCCGCGTAAATACCCTTGGTCGTAAGAATAAGCATACTGAGCGAACCGTCAATAATCTCCTGCGCATATCGTATGCCTTCTATAAAATTATCCTTTTGATTTATGATTGCGGCAACAAGCTCCGTGGGGTTAATTTCGCCGTTGTGCATTTCAAAAAAATGCGTGTTTGAATTTATTATATCGCTTACTATTTCATCTGCATTGTTAATTTTTCCCACTGTTGTAATTGCAAACGTGCCGTGATGAGAACGAACAAGAATCGGCTGTGCCTCAAAATCGGAAATACAACCTATGCCCAGCTTTCCGTGCATTGTGTTTGATTCGGAAGTGAATTTTGTTCTGAAAGGCGCGTTTTCAATATTGTGAATCGCCTTGTCAAATCCCGTCTCATCACTGTAGACAGCCAATCCGGCTCTGCGTGTTCCGAGATGTGAATGATAATCCACCCCGAAAAACAAGTCAAATACGCAATCCTCCTGTGACGCCACCGCAAAAAATCCGCCCATAAAAAGTTCCTCCGGTATATATAAATAAATGCGAAAATATTATAACAAAAAGGACACGGTATTTAAAGGGTAAATTTAAAAAAACGCAAAAAACAATCCGCTCCCGAAACAGGAGCGGATTATGAAAAAGCGCTGTTTTATTCTGTTTTGCCCATAACGTCGAGCGGATTTACATATTGACCGTCAAGTTTTGTTTCAAAATGCAGATGTGACTCAGACGACGCCTCAAACGGCACTGCACCGAGCGTTCCCACGGTTTCGCCTATGATAACCGAGTCGCCTGCCGAAACGCTGACCGAATCCAAACCGCAGTATTTGGCAACAAGCTTTCCGCCGTGGTCAATTTCAACAGTCATTCCGTAAATGCTGTCATTGTAAACGTCAAGCACAATACCGTCGTTCACGGCAAAGACGGCAATTCCTGCCTCACCCTTAAAATCGACGGCTGTGTGACTCCTGTAGTCGCCCATCGTTTCATTATAGACAAGCTCCTCTGTATAGCCCTTTACTACAGCCTCGTCTATCGGATAATTATAAAAGCTCTTGTACGGAGTGTTCGTGTCCGTAAGCGCCATAGATGTTTTTTCAGACGCTGTTGTTTTCGGCTGACTTGTTTCGGCGGCAGTTGTTTTCTGAGCGGTTGTATCCTCTACCGTTACGCTTTTCTGCACCTGCTGTGTTGTTTCCGCAACCGTAGTAGGCTCGTTTACCGTACCCTCGTCAGACGGACGCGTTGAAAAATAAACGACAAGTCCAAGGGCAATAATAGAAATGCATATAACAGAAAACAGTGCTCTTAAATTTTTGTTTCCCTTTTTTTCTTTTGAATTTGATGACATAAAAAACACCTCAAAAGCATTATGCCCCGAGGCGTTTTCAGTTATTCATTATGGTCGTTTTTCAAAACATTTTGCATAACGGCAAGCGATTTCCGAACCGTTTCAAGCGCGGATTCAAAGTTCAGCTTAACTGCTATATAGGCTTTTTTAGCGGCGGACAGAAGAACTCTGCCCTTCATTTCCCTGTTGAGCGCCATAACGTATTTTATGTCGGGCTCTTTCATATAAAACAGAACCGAACCGTTTTTCTGCGTTATTTCGTAAACACCGACTGACGCGGCTTCATTCCTCAAAAGCGAAATTTCGACAAGTCCGCAAATTGCCTCCGGAGGATTTCCAAACCTGTCCTTAAGTTCATCGAAAACGTCTTTAGCGTCCTCGTCCGTTCTGATTGCGGCAATACGCTTATACATTGAAAGGCGCTGAGCCGTGGACGAAATATAGCTGTCGGGAATATGGGCGTCTATCGGCAGATCTATAAGGCAGTCCTTTTCCTCAAGATCCTGCGGTTTTTCACCCTTTTCCTCGGCAACCGCGTCGCTGAGCAGTCTGAGGTACATATCGTAACCGACCGCCTCCATATGGCCGTGCTGGCGGCTTCCGAGAATCGAGCCCGCGCCCCTGATTTCAAGATCGCGCATTGCGATTTTAAAACCGGAACCGAACTCGGTATATTCCCTGATTGCTTCAAGGCGTTTTGAAGCAATATCCGAAAGCTCTCCGCCTTTTGTAAACGTCAGATAGGCAAATGCCCTGCGCGAACTTCTGCCGACCCTGCCCCTTATCTGATGGAGCTGCGCAAGACCCATTTTGTCAGCGTTTTCGACGATCAGAGTATTCACGTTTGCAATGTCTATTCCTGTTTCAATTATTGTTGTGCAGACAAGAATGTCGATTTCTCCGTTGAGAAGACTGTTCCAAACGTCCGAAAGCTGCTCCTCTGTCATTTTTCCGTGCGCAATACCGACTCTCGCGTCTGGAAGTTCCTTTTTTATCCGCACCGCCGTGTGTTCAATCGTTTCGGTGTTGTTATGAAGATAATAGCACTGCCCTCCTCTTGAAAGTTCCCTTTCCATAGCCTCAACAAGAACTCCGAAATCATATTCAATAACATATGTCTGAACAGGATGGCGGTCGCCCGGAGCTTCTTCAAGCAGGCTCATATCTCTTATTCCGCTCATTGCCATATTGAGCGTTCGCGGAATAGGCGTCGCCGAAAGCGTAAGAACATCGACACGGGGAAATTTCTGCTTGATTTTTTCCTTTTGGGCAACGCCGAAACGCTGCTCCTCATCAACGATAAGCAGTCCGAGATCCCTGAATTTTATATCCTTGCTAATTATTCTGTGCGTTCCGATAAGTAAATCCACTTTGCCTGTTTCAAGGTCTTTTACTATTTCTTTCTGTTTTTTGGGTGGAACAAAACGGGACAGCATTTCGGTTCTGACAGGGAACGCCTCCATACGCGCCTTTGCCGTGCTGAAATGCTGCATTGCAAGCACGGTTGTCGGAACAAGCACAGCGCATTGCTTTCCGTCAGATATACATTTAAAAGCTGCCCGCATGGCAACCTCGGTTTTTCCGAATCCGACGTCGCCGCAGAGAAGTCTGTCCATAGGCGCGGCGCGCTCCATATCTTTCTTGATTTCGTCTGCGCTGCGAAGCTGATCCTCCGTTTCCTCATAAGCAAAGCGAAGCTCAAAATCACGCTGTAGGTCGGTATCCTCGGAAAAGGCGTGTCCCTTTGTACTCATACGCTTTGCATAAAGCGCAATAAGCTCCTTTGCCATATCCTTAACGGAGGAGCGCACCTTTGCCTTTGTTTTTTTCCATTCGCTGCCGCCGAGGCGGTTGATTTTTACAGTTCCCTCTCCCCCGGGGCCTATATATTTTGAAACAAGGTCAAGCTGTGTTACGGGCACATAAAGAATATCGCCCTTTGCATAGGAAATTTTTATATAATCTTTTTTTACCTTGTTTATTTCGAGAGCGTGGATTCCCTCAAAAATGCCTATTCCGTGAACATTGTGAACAATATAATCACCGGCAGTCAGTTCATCAAGCGAATGAATCGCGTTTTCCGCTGTTGAAGCTCTTGCTTTCTTTTTTTTCTGAACTGTTCTTGTCTGTGAAATAAGCGCAAATTTAATATCGGAAAGCTGAAAACCGGAAGAAACCGAACCCGGCAGAACGGTTACGTAGCCTTTTGGGAATTCATTTGGCTGCTTTTCGCAGAAAACAGAGTCGAAGCCGCGCTCGTTAAGATCGCGCGCCAGCGCTTTTCCGCCCCTTGCAGTTCCTGCCAAAATGCAGATGGAAAAACCTCTGTCGTAAAGCGGATTTATATCCTCAACAAGCTGTTCAAGCGTCCCGTTCCACACACCGAAGCTCTGAACGGTAAAGGAGGAAAGATTGGCAACCGGGGTATCAAACGAGCCGCGCGGTAAAGAATCAAGATAAACCGCGCCGTGCGATGAATAAAATTCTTTCAGCTCCTCAAAACCGATCGTGAATTTATCAAGTCCGCTGCAAAGTATTCCGCTTTCGAGATAATGCTTGATCTGCTCGTTCATCAGCTTTTGCTGATTGACCGCTTTTTCCTTTACCTTTCCGCTTTCGCAGACAAAGACAAGCCCATCGGCATAATCAAAAATCCCCGAGCTGTCAAACGCGAGCGGCAGATACCTGTCGTTACAAGGGAGAGAACCTCCGTTTTTAAGGATCTGCGCGTCGCCATAAAGACCCTCGCGCGCCCTGACCGCCTTTCCTCTGAGTGATTTTGCAAAATCCTCAATTTTTTTCGCAAAATTTTCAGTTGATTCAAAAAGAACCTCACCGGCAGGAATTATATCAACGCTTTGAAGTGCGGCAGTACGGCGTTGTGTGGAAATATCAAAGCGTGAAAGAGAATCGACCGTATCCCCCCACAGTTCTATTCTTACAGGCTCTGAATCACCGGGAGAAAAAATATCTAAAATTCCGCCCCTTACCGCGAATTGAGATGTTCCGTCAACCTGGTCATATCGGCTGTAGCCCGCCTCGGTAAGCTTTTTTACTGTTTCCTCAACATTTATGCTTTCATCCTTTGATATTCTGAGAGAATGATTCCTGAGAGACTGCGGCGGCATGGTTTTCTGGCAGGCGGCATTTACGGAGCAGACAACAGCACTGTAATCGCCTTTTAGTATTTTTGAAAGTACGCCTAATCTTATATGCTCAAATTCATGCGAAACTCCCGCAACATACTGAAATGTGAATTCCCGGCTTGGAAAAAACAGCACTCCATCCTGAAGCACCGAGAGATTTTCGCTCATTTTTACGGCAGACGCTTCATCGGGCATAATTATAATTGCCCTTTCATTATGATACTGAGTAAGAGCGTGAATAAGATGCGGCTTGAGTGCGTCGGAAACACCGGTTGCCCCGACAGGTGTTCCCATAGTGTCAACACTTCCGGCGAGGCTCAAAAATTCACTGCTCTTTTCAAATATTTTTGAAAAGCACGACATATATTTTCTTCTTTCTGTTTATTCAATGATAAGCACAAAAGCCTAAGAATTAAACAAGTTCATTGCTTTGTCGATTTCTCCGCCGACAATCATCGGAATTGCCGAGACAGCCTCCTCAAGAGCTGTTTTCAGCTCAGGCTCAAGCGCCTTGGGGAATCTTCCCAGCACCCAATCAACAAGGTCATATTCGGCTGTTGGCTTTTTCCCCACGCCTATTTTAATACGTGGAAAATCTTCGGACCCTATACAGGAAATAATGCTTTTGAGTCCGTTGTGCCCACCTGCCGAGCCTTTTCTGCGTATTCTGATTTTGCCGACGTCAAGCGAAATATCATCTGATATTATAATAATATTTTCCGAAGGAATTTTGTAGAATTTTGCTGCCTCTGCCACTGCTTCGCCTGAATTATTCATAAAGGTCTGTGGCTTCATAACAAGACAATTTTTTCCGCTGATTCTGACGTTGCAGATAAGGGAATGAAATTTGAGTTTTTTTAGATTTATTCCTTCTTTGATTGCAAATAAATCAATCGCGAGGAAACCGGCATTATGGCGCGTCATTTCATATTTTGAGCCTGGATTGCCAAGCCCCGCAATTATAAATTCACAGCCGGTGCCCGCTGTCTCTTTACTTCTGAACCGAAACATTTCCGCCGTCCTTTACCGTGATTTTAATTTTATCCGCGCGCCTGCCTTCGGTAGACAGTACCTGCGCCGAAATATTCTCAAAGGAAAAAGAATCTCCCTTTTCGGGGATTTTATCCGTTTGGAGCATAACCCAGCCGTTTACCGTGGTAACATCGTTTTCCTCATATGAAATACCGAAAAATTCAAAGAAGTCCTCAAGAGATGCGGAGCCGTCAACAATATATTCGTTTTCTCCGACGCTTTCTATATCAACTGAAACTTCGTCGTGTTCATCCCATATTTCTCCGACAAGCTCCTCCAGAATATCCTCCAGCGTAACGATTCCCTCCGTTCCGCCGAATTCATCAACGACAACGGCAAGATGCGTTTTGTTTTTTTGCAAAATGCGCAGAAGCTTTGAAATTTTTGTATCGGGTGAAACGGTCGGAACCGGCTTCAATATGGTTCTGAGCGATTTTAAATTACGGTCTCTCGCCGCCTCAAAATCCCTGTGGTGTATAAGACCGACTATATGGTCTATATCGCCTATATAGACAGGAAGTCTGCTGTGGTTGCTCTCCTTGAAAATCTTTTCAATCTCATTGAAAGAGGAATATTTATCCACTGCGTCTACATCAACACGCGGCGTTAAAATATCGTAAACATCTATATCGTCAAATTCTATTGACGAGCGTATCAGCTGTGATTCATTTTCATCTATTTCACCGCCCGAGCGCGCCTCGTTTACATATGTTTTAAGCTCTTCCTCGGTTACGGTGTTTGCTTTTCCCAAACCGAACAGCTTAGACAGCATTTTAGACCATCCTCTGAAGAACAAATTCAGCGGACTGAACAGAATTATAAAAAACCGCACGGCAGGAGCTATCAGCACCGCGTATCTCTCCGCCTTTTCCTTCGCTATCTGCTTCGGTGTAACCTCCCCGAAAATCAGAACAACGATTGTCATTACCGCCGTTGATACGGTAGTTCCGAGATTTTCGCCCAGGAATCCGGTAAACACAAGCGCCGCAATGGAAGTACAGGCTATATTCACAAGATTGTTTCCGATTAAAATGGTTGACAGCACAACATCGTACTCATCCGAAAGCCTCAGCACTCTGTCGATTTTTCTGTTCTTTGAGCTTTCCGGCATCATTGCTTTGAGCTTTACTCTGTTAAGGGAGGAAAACGCCGTTTCGGCAGATGAAAAGAAAGCGCTGAACAGCACCAGCACCACCATTACAAAAATTAATCGGACAGAATCGCTATCCATAGAAAAAATAACTCCTTTAAAACTCGGTTTATGATTATTTTCTGACTAAACAGCATATGGGTGTGTCCGCGGACACACCCCTGTTTTATACCATATCAAACAATTTATTCAGTTGTTTTTTCAAATTCCGAAAATTCCCTTTCCTCGTCGGATTTTTCATAGTTATACATATTTTCGTCCTTGACGTGCTTTCTTATGTATTCGTCACGGTCAAAAAGTTCGTCCGCCTTGACTTTCCACGCTTTGGCGGCGTTGATTGTTTTATCAAACAATTCGTTTGCCGACTCGGGATGGCGCATTTCCGTTGAATAAGCGCCCGTTTCTTTTACCATTTTGCTGATAGCTCCGGGATTGTCAAGTACGGGGCAGGGTCTGAGCATATTGTTGTTAAACGGCTGATTCCTTCTGTAAGCCTTAAACAAGGGGCTTCTCAGAGCATCCAGAACGGAACACTCCTTTATATTCACATTTGAATAATGAACAAAGGCGCATGGCTCACAGTCACCGTTTGAATTAATGTGGAAATAGTGGCGGCCTCCGGCAATACAACCCTGAACATACTCTCCGTCATTCCAGAAATCAAGTGCGAAAATGGGCTTTGTATGTCTCCACTCGTGCATTTTTTTATACATAAGCGCACGCTGGTCGGGAGACGCCATAAGCTCCGTTACGGCACCGTTTCCGGTAGGCATATATGTAAAAAACCATGCAAACATAACGCCCTGATCAATAAGCCAATCCATATACTCGTCGGATGCGAGCAGTTCTGTATTTTTGCTGGTGTAACAAAGAGAAGCTCCGAAAGGTACGCCGCGCTCCTTGAGCCGCTTCATCGCGGCCGTGCATTTTTCAAAAGTGCCGTTTCCGCGGCGAAAATCGTTTTCCTCCTCATATCCCTCTATTGAAAATGCGGGAAGGAAATTGCCCACCTGCGCAATTTCATCGGCAAAGCTGTCGTCAATCAGTGTGCCGTTCGTAAAGCTCATAAACACACAGTCGGGATTTTCACGGCAAAGCCGCATTAAATCCGCTCGGCGCATAGTCGGCTCGCCGCCTGTGTAAAGATACATAAACGTTCCGAGTTCCTTGCCCTGTTCGATAATTCTTGCAAGGTCGTCATATGTAAGCTGACTCGTGTTTCCGTATTCCGCAGCCCAGCATCCGGTACATTTCAGATTGCAGGCGGCAGTCGGATCCATAAGTATTGCCCACGGAACATTACAATCGTACTTTTCAATACTCTTCATTCTAATGGAATAACTGTTGATCGCAACGTTCATCATAGGCGGAATGAGCTTCATGAGCACATTCATATCGGTGTCGCACGCAAGCTTTTTGACAAAGCGCATCCAGTTGTTCTCGGGATCGTCCATAACCTTGTGAAGACCTGCATAGGTGCTTCGGTTTACCCTCTTTACATCTGCCTTTTCAAGCAATGAAAGAATTTTCGGAGCGTTTGACTCAAAATCCTTTCTCGCGTACTTTACAGCTTCCTTAACCGCAATGGTCATCGCCGTTTCTTTTAAAGATTTCATAAATTTATAACCCTCATAAATACAAAAAATATGAAACGATTTGATATTTTATCCGGTATAATATATGCGAAAAATGCACTGCTTTTGTAAAATATTAATCTAATACATCTTATTTAAAATGTCAAGAAAAAACAGTTTTCTTAATCATTTCTTAACATTTTACCGAAACATATCAAAAACTGTCAAAATCTAATCTGGAACTTTAATCGATACGTTTTATCGGTTTTGTTCATATATTTTTCGTTGCACTTTGCACCCCAGCTGTCATATCCGCCGACTCCCTGCTGACGCGCAATCGCGCGGACAACTGTTCTGCTGCTCTTCGGCAGTTCTTTTCTGTGCCACGCGTTTTCAAGCTCCAGCGGAAGATAATGGCTCGCGTTAAACTCCATTACCGGCTCAGCGACAAGGGTAAACGCCTTTTTGTCACCGAAAAGAGTGGCATATCTTACGCCTGTTCTGTTGCCGCATTCCTGAGGCTTGAGATAATCGGTATACATTTCGCTCACCGTTGTATTATAAACACCGATCTTCGTACCGTTTCTGCGGTCTATATAATTTTCGTAAGGCCCTTCGCCGAGATACGTTACGTTTTCAAAATCCGGCGGAAGCTCAAACAGCATTGAAACCTCTGGAATTTCGGGCAAGCCTTCGCCCGGAAAGAACTGCATATCAACCTCTATCCCTTTTGAGGTAATTGTATATAGGATTGACGCTCTTGATTCAGGCTGGGTACAGATTACTGCGCCGCACGTAACGATAACCTTTTTCCCTCCGCTGAGAATCTTATAGCCTTCAATACTGAACTTCGTGTTGTTGAAAATTCCGGGAGCGTCTCCCGCGTCTCTCCAGCAGCCGAGACGGCTTCCCGCCCTTGAACCTCTGTCGTTATCCGTAAGGGCGCGCCAGAAATTAAGACGCACAGGCGCCGCAAGAAGCTCCTCGCCGCCCACTTTTATGGAATAGAGCTGGTTGCGTTCTCTTCTTTCAAAGCGTATGTTTATATCATCGGTAATTATTCTCAGCGAGCCGTAGGTGTCTGAAACAACAAGTTCCGCGTCCTCCGCAAGCTCATCGTATATATTTTCAAACTCGTTTATTACAAACTGCTCGGCGGCAACAATATGACCGGCTTCCGTCCAGCTTTCGTTCCCTTTTGTTCTCAGCTCAAAATCAAGATAGCACTCCGTGCTTGTGACTCTGTTCAGCTCAAGGTCTATTACCGTTTTTTCTCCCGGAGCAAGATCAATACTCATCACCCCGTCGCGGAAAACACCCTTGTCTGAGCTTTGACACCAATAGAGTTCAAATTCATTAAGATTTGTAAAAAGAAATTTATTTTTTATTTCCACAAGACCCTTTTCGGCATCAATCGCCTTGAAATCCGCATTTTGATAAAGCTTTTTGATTTCATAGAGCTTGGGAGTCGGTTTTCTGTCTCCGAACAAAAGTCCGTTTCCGCAGAAATGACCGTCGTGCGGATTTTCGCCGAAATCACCGCCGTAAGCAAGATACTCTGTCCCGCTTTCGTCTGTCGTCATTATGCTCTGGTCGACCCAGTCCCAGACAAATCCCCCCTGAAGGCAGGGATATTTATCCCAGAGCGTTGTGTATTCATCGGTCGAGCCGCAGGAATTTCCCATCGCGTGCGTGTATTCGCACAGGATAAACGGTCTGCCGTCTCTGCCCGTCACGGCGTATTCCTCGCATTCCTCCGGTCTTGCGTACATCTTGGACTGAACGTCGGAAAGGAATTTTTCATTCGGGTCACGGTGACATTCATAATGTACGAAACGGCTCGGGTCGGCTTCCTTAAGCCAGTTATACATTTTTTTCGGCGTCTCTCCTCCGAGACTTTCGTTTCCGAGACTCCAGCAAACAACGCAGGTATGGTTCTTATCGCGGTTATAAAGAGCCTTTATGCGCTCCATACACGCTTTTTCCCATTCGGGACGTGAATCGGGTATCTGCGGACAGCCGATTATTCTTGACCAGTTCGTTCCGTGCGTTTCCATATTGTTTTCGTCAATAACATAAAGCCCGTATTCGTCGCAAAGCTCAAGCCAGCGCGGACAGTTCGGATAGTGCGAAGTGCGTACGGCGTTTATATTGTTTCTCTTCATCTCAAGGATGTCCGAGAGCATAACCTCCTCGGTTATATATCTGCCCGTTCTGCAGTCAAACTCATGGCGGTTTGTTCCCTTAAACACAATGCGCTTTCCGTTAAAAAGGATTATTCCGTTTTTGATTTCTATTTTTCTGAAGCCGAATTTCGCGCTTATATATTCTATCGGTGTTCCGTTGCTTTTTAGTGTCAGAACAAGCGTATACAGATTCGGCTTTTCAGCGCTCCAGAGTTTTGCGTTTGTAACGATTGATTTAAGGCTTGTTACGCTGTCCTCCTCGGCATAACGGCTGTCAAGAGCGACTGTAACGCCATCTGCGTCAAGAATCGTCATATCAATGCTCAGCGACTCATATGCGCCGTTTGTTTTAACAAGCACATCAAAATATCCGTCCTTGAATGTTTCGTTAGGCTCTGCTTTAATAACAAAATCGCGGATGTATTCACGCTCTGTCGTGTAAATATAGACGTCGCGGAAAATTCCCGCCATACGCCACATATCCTGACACTCAAGCCACGAACCCGTACACCAGCGGTAAACCTCAACACCTATAACGTTTGAACCCTCAACAAGGTATTTGCTTATATCAAATTCGCTTCTGTTGAATGTCGATTCGCTGTAGCCGATTCTTTCTCCGTTTACATAAAGATAAAATGCCGATTCCACTCCTTCAAAGCAGAGTACAACGCGCTTTGAAAGAAGGGATTGATTTATATGTATTCTTTTGAGATAACAGCCTACGGGGTTATTGCTCGTCGGCGCGTTCGGAGGGCATATATCTTCGCTTCCCTCCCACGGATAACGCACATTGCAGTATTGATTCCTGTCATAACCCTGCATAGTCCAAGACCCCGGCACTTGAATACTGTCCCAATTATGCGAATCATAATGCGGCTGAGAAAAATCGGTAGGCTTATAAGCGTAATTCCTGTAAAGCTTGAATTTCCATTTTCCGTTCAGGAGCTTGCAGCGCGAGGACTCATACCTGTTGCAGCCGGCAGCCTCCTTAAAGCTTTCATACGGCATAAGCGTTGAATGCTGCGGAAGCTTGTTTATTCCGACAATTTCGGGATTAGACTGCCACTCGGAATATCCGTCGATAAAATTTCTCTCCATAAATTCAATACACTCCATTTATTGTTTCTTAGCAAGGATGTCAAAGCAAACCAAATCAAAACACGGTTTATCATATCCGATTTGCCTATCTTCTGTGATATATTCCCTCGTGGAAGCCCTCGCGGCGGATACAGACTCCGATTGACTGAAAAAGTATTGCTATATCCATTTTAATACTCCAGTTATCACAATATAACTTATCATATTTCATTTTTTTCATAAGGGATATGCTGTCACGTCCGCTCACCTGCGCAAGTCCCGTAAGTCCCGGTCTGAAACGGTAAACGCCGTATTCAAGTCTCATTCTGTGCGCCCTGATTTCACTCGTAATAAGCGGTCTCGGACCGACAAAGCTCATATCTCCTTTCAGGATGTTCCAAAGCTGAGGAAGCTCGTCAAGACTTGTCTTTCTGAGAAATCTTCCGAATTTTGTTATATACTGCTCAGGATTTTCAAGCTCGCCCGTCGCGCAGTTCGGCGTATTGTTTTTCATTGTTTGAAATTTATAAATTTTGAAGGGCTTTCCTCGCCTTCCTCTTCTCTCATGCGAAAAGAATACGCTCGTATCGGGAATAAAGAAATTAATTGCACAGATTCCCAGAAACAGCGGAGAAAGAATGATAAGTGCGAAAAAAGACGCAAAAATATCAAACAACCGTTTAAATTTTATTGGTGCCAACCATTTTTTCAGAAAAGCTTTCATATTATCAATCCGTAGCTGTTAAGCCCTTTATCAAAACGGCTCTGCAGGGCGCTGCCTCAGCGCTCTTTGCCTTTACAGGCGCGGCAAACAGAAAGTACTCGCCGTCGTCCACATTTTCCAAATCAATTCCTTCAAGAATTGCTATATTGTTATACATCAGCTCCCGGTGCACAGGTCCTTCATTGCTCTCGTGAGCAACCGAAAGCGCGTCTATCCCCACAAGGTCTATATTAAACCTGCAGATTTCAAACACGGCATTATCCATAAGATACCCGTTTCCGCCGCATTTTATCAGCAGTTTTTTACAGTTCCACGGCATATTCCTTTCCACCCATTCAGCGGTTATCGGACCTTTCGCAGAGGCTACATGACATTCCCCGATAAATTTATCCATGTCCATTTCACCGACTGAAACGCCGTTTTCAACAAAGTGGAGCGGAGAATCAATATGCGCTCCCGTATGAAGACACATCGTTATATCGGAAAGATTATACTCCGCACCGTCCCTCATCCTGCTGACTGCCGTGAGATGCGGCGCAGTATCCGAGCCGTAAAGCCTTGCGCTGAAAATATCCGGCGAAATATCAAATATTTTCATATTCTCCCTCAAATCAAAGCCTTTAAAAGCGGATAAGCGCCGAACAAAACTTACACCGCATATCGGCGCATTCTGAAATAATTTTGCTAATTATACCATATATGTTTTTAATATGCAATTATTTATTTATTTTTTGCCACTCCGATATTGAAAAATTAACAATTACAATATATAATAGCTTTTAACGGTCACCGACCGATACTTTTACTCAGGTGATGATTATGAAAAAACTATTTTCTCTGACGCTGGCGGTTTTATTTATCGCGCTTTCATTCTGCTCGTGTTCATCGGGTGCGGCACTTACGGAAGAAAACGTTACAAAAACCGTTGACGAAGCCTTTGCCGCACTCAAGTCGTTTGACACGGAGAAGCTTGACAAATACGTAGATTCCCGCACGCTCAGCATTATTACCGGATATGCCGAGAAGCACGACCAGTTCCGAAAGCTCGGAATCGCAATCTTTGAAAATCTTACCTATGAGGTTAAGGATATTGACCTTGAGGCGCAGACGGTTACCGTTTCAGTGACGAACAAGGATTTGTCGCTCATTGCCTCTTCCTTTGCAAAAAGGCTGCTTGAAAAGTATTCAACCTTTTCGCTTCTTGCCAATCTTGACAATGAGCTGTGGCTCGACAACAATCTTGCGGAGCTTGTTCAGAGCATTTCCGACGCTGTTCTGAATCCAAAGCCTATTGAATTTACGCTTACGATAACCCAAGACAAAAAAAATCTTGTGCTCGGTTTTGACGAAACAGCGGAGGACGCCGTTTCCGGCGGCGCGCTCGGAGCAATAAAAAGCGCGATTGCTTAAAAAGAATGGACACGGCATCAATATTGTGATAAAATTATTGAATGCAGCTTGATAATGAGGTGAAATAATGGCAAACAAAATCCTAACCGCAATTTTCGGAGATTACTCCGCAAAGGAAATAAAAAAAGTCAAAAAACAGTCCGACAAGGTGCTTGAGCTTGAAAGCAAGTATCAGCCTATGAGCGACAAAGAGCTTGTTTCCCAGACTCAGATCCTTAAAGAAAGACTCGCCGGCGGCGAAACGCTTGACGATATACTTCCGGACGCATTTGCGGTATGCCGCGAGGCAGCATGGCGTGTTCTCGGAATGAAGCATTTTGAGGTTCAGGTAATAGGCGGAATTGTTCTCCATCAGGGAAGAATTGCCGAAATGAAAACAGGAGAGGGAAAAACTCTTGTTGCCACCCTGCCTGCCTATCTTAACGCGCTCACGGGAGAGGGCGTTCATATCGTTACGGTAAACGACTACCTTGCAAAGCGCGACTGCGAATGGATGGGCAAGCTCTACCGCTTTCTCGGTTTAAGTGCAGGTCTTATTATTCACGAAAAGACAAACGAGCAGAGAAAGGAAGCCTATAACTGCGATATTACCTACGGCACCAACAACGAAATGGGATTCGACTATCTTCGTGACAATATGGTTCAGTATAAACAGCAGAAGGTGCAGAGAGGTCACGTTTTCGCAATTGTTGACGAGGTCGACTCGATCCTTATAGATGAGGCTCGTACTCCACTTATCATCAGCGGCAAGGGAGACCAGTCAACGGATATGTACCGCCAGGCAAACGACTTTGCAAGAGGTCTTAAAATGATTAAGGTTGCCCAGATGGACGAAAAGCAGGACACCGAGGCAACCTACGACGGCGACTATGTTGTTGACGAAAAAGCACGCACTGCTACACTCACGAGAAGCGGCGTTCAGAAAGCCGAGGAGCGTTTCGGCGTTGAAAACCTTATGGATATGGAAAACACCACGCTGCTCCACCATATCAATCAGGCAATAAAGGCAAACGGTGTTATGCGCCGGGATATAGACTACGTTGTAAAGGACGGACAGGTTCTTATTGTAGACGAATTTACGGGGCGCATTATGCTCGGCAGACGTTATAACGACGGTCTCCATCAGGCAATTGAAGCTAAGGAAGGTGTTAAGGTTGAACACGAGAGCAAAACGCTCGCAACCATCACATTCCAGAATTATTTCCGTCTTTACAAAAAGCTTTCGGGTATGACGGGAACCGCGTCCACCGAATCTCCCGAGTTCAATGAAATCTATAAGCTCGATGTTGTTGAAATCCCGACAAACAGACCGCTCATCCGTGAGGATCTTCCCGACATTATTTTCCAAACGGAGCGCGCCAAATTCAACAATGCCATAGAGCAGATTAAAAAATGCCACGAAATCGGACAGCCGATACTTGTCGGCACAATAAGCATTGAAAAGAGCGAGCTGCTCTCCAAGCTTCTCAAAAAGGCTAAAATTCCGCATAATGTGCTCAATGCTAAAAACCATGAGCGCGAGGCTGAAATCATCGCTCAGGCAGGTAAACTGGGCGCCGTTACGATCGCCACGAACATGGCAGGACGCGGAACGGATATTATGCTTGGAGGAAATGCTGAATATCTTGCCAAATCCGAAATGAGGAGAATGCAGTATTCTGATGAGCTCATTGCCGAGGCAACAGGCTTTGCGGAAACAGATAATGAAGAAATTCTTGAAGCGCGCAAAACCTTCAAGGAGCTTGAAAACAAATACAAGAATGAAATAAAGGAAGAGGCAGACAAGGTAAGAGAGGCAGGAGGTCTCTTTATCCTCGGCACCGAACGCCACGATTCAAGACGTATAGACAATCAGCTCCGCGGACGTTCGGGGCGTCAGGGTGATCCCGGCAAATCGCAGTTTTATCTTTCACTGGAGGACGATTTAATGCGCCTCTTCGGCGGAGACAGGCTGAAAATGATTATGGGCAGACTTGCAGATGACGAAAATCTGCCTATTTCAAACAAGATGATAACAAAAACAGTTGAATCCTCACAGCGTAAGGTTGAGGGAAGAAACTTCGGTATACGCAAAAACACGCTCCAGTACGATGATGTTATGAACCGCCAGCGAGAACTTATCTACAAACAGCGCGATATGGTTCTTGACGGAATTGATCTTTCCGACAAAATTCTGAATATGCTTGAATCAAGCGTAGACGAAAATGTTGCTATTTACTGCGCAAATGACGCCGACAAGAAAGACTGGAATATCCAAGGCTTAAAGGAAAAATACAGGGGATGGCTTGCAACAGACGAGGACTTTACGGATGTAAGCACGCTTACGGTTCACGAAATTGCCGAAACACTCAAGGAGAGAGGACGCACTATTCTCGCAGACAAGAGAGCCAAGCTCGGCGACGAGCTTTACGGCGAATTTGAAAAAATGGTGCTTCTGCACTTTGTTGATTCGCTCTGGATGGAGCATATTGACGCTATGGACGATCTCAAGGAAGGCATCCACCTGCGCTCATACGCACAGCAGGATCCAATTGTTGCATTTAGGAACGAATCGTTCGATATGTTTGAAGAAATGACGACTGCAATACGTGAGCACACCGTTTTAACAATGCTCACAAGTATGCCGAGACGTCGTGAGGATGTTGAAAGAAAGGCAGTTGCAAAGGTTACAGCGACATCGGCAGGAGGCGACGACTCGGTCAAGGCAGCTCCCGTCAGAAAGAGCAAGAAGGTAGGGCCAAACGATCCCTGCCCATGTGGCAGCGGCAAAAAATACAAGAAATGCTGCGGCTCTCCCGAAAAGCTCGCCGAACAGGCCGAAAAGAAATAAAAGCCTTATATATAGCAAACAGTCCCGAAGAACAAATCCTCGGGACTGTTTTTCTTTTGCGGAAAAATTTTTTTAAATCTCTATTTTATAAAGCATTTATTCTTGCTTTTAATATATACGTTTCATCATCTGTTCAAATTCAGGCGCGGTTCAGACCGTTTCCCGCAGTCTGAACAGGCGTGCGCCGTGAGCGTCAACGGATACGGTAAGCTGTTGTCCTATTTCCGGCTCGTTCGTCCGATTCCATATATCCCATACGGTATATGACTTGTACGGCTCAAGAATACTGCCGAGTTCCGCGGTTATCTCACGTTTTTCATCGTCCGTGTTGAAAACGGCAATATATCTGCAATCATCTCCGCTGCTCTGCCATATGATCGTTCCTCTTCCGTCCGTTTCATTCCTGTAAATCTGTTTCGCTCCAAAGGAAGAACGGTGCATTTCAAGATAATCCCTGTTTGTCAGCAGTGACAGAGTCCATTCGTCATTTTCGGGCATATTTCCGCCGAACATAAGCGGACTTCTGAATATTCCCCAAAGTGTCATCAACGTTATCTGCTCAGGCTTTGTAAAGTTTGTATATCTGTTTGCCGCACCGTGACAGGGAGCGTTTTTTGCAAGCTTTCCGAGAGGGAGCATATCACAATCGGGCCAGCAGCCGTTGCCAACCTCATTCTGCCATAACAGGCAGCGGTCAAACATATCGTGAAGCTTTTCCCATTCGTCCCAGAAATCCCCCGTCATTCTCCACATATTTGCGTTCTGCGCAAGATGAGCGGCATTTTCAATACTCGCAGGACCCGGTGAAAGAGACAGCACCATATCTCTGCCACAGCCGTCTATCGCTTTTCTTATCATTTCTATTTCATAATCAGCGGAATACGGATTGTCCCACCGTCTGAACTCTGTTACGCATATATCGTCACACTTTATAAAGTCGACGCCCCACTGCGCGTAAAGCTCAAAAATTGAATTATAATACTCCTGAGCGGCGGCAGTATTGCGACACCCGTACATATCCGTGTTCCACGAACAGACGGAAAAATGGTGCGCAATGTCACGGCAGGTGCTTTTGCTTCCCTTAATCGGCAGCGCCGCGTGTACCGCTCCTCTCGGAACGCCTCTCATAATATGAATTCCGAATTTGAGTCCGAGGCTGTGGCAGTAATCGGCAATTTCTTTGAATCCCTTTCCTCCCGCCGCGCTCGGAAAACGGTTTTCGGCAGGCATAAGTCTGCCGTATTCATCCATATTCAGCTCGGTAAAATTGTTATAATCGTTGTTCTTTGCCAGAGGTTCATACCACTGAATATCGCATACTATATATTCCCAACCGTATTCTTTCAGATATTTTGCCATATAGTCCGCATTTTCGCGCAGTTGATTTTCATTTACCGCCGCCCCGAAACAATCCCAGCTATTCCAGCCGAGCGGAGGAGTTTTCGCGAGATTTCTGTGCATAATTCTGCCCTTTCGTATTCAAGATAAAATTGGTGTAATTCAATTATATTCATTCTGAATGTCATGTCAATAAAAAAAGAAATAATCCGCCTGCTTTTTTGTAATCAGGCGGATTTTGTTGTATTTATTCTGCTGTTTTCAAAGCAGCTTCCTTTTCAGCGCGTCTCTGCGCTCTTTTTTTCTTTGCCTTATAGCCGAGAAGCTTGTCGAGCTGCTCCTGCGGCGTTGAACACGCGCCAAGCGTGACGGTTTTTCTCCCGTATATTCCGTGGAAATCCGAGCCGCCCGTCATAAGGAGATCTGATTCCCGGCATATTCTCTGCAGCTTTTCAATATCCTCCTCGCTTGCCGACGGATGCCATACCTCTATTCCGTCAAGTCCCATTGAAATATATTTGTCTATTTCATCTAAATTGTTAAACGCAACAGGGTGTGCCAGAACGGCAATGCCGCCCGCTGAATGGATTTCGTTCAGCGCCTCCTCAACAGAGGGATACTTTGTCGGCGCAAGAATGTTTGTTTCACTCGACGGGTCAAAGAGGGCATAAAACAAATCTCCGAATATCTTATCGGTATAACCCGCGTCCATAAGCGCGTGCATGATGTGCTGCCTGTAAAGATTAACAGAGCCTGACGCATGGTTTATTATAAAATCCGATGTAATCGGGAATCGGCTTGCAACCTTAAGCATCATAATCTGTCCTGCTCTTTTTCTGGCAACAGAAGTCCGCTTGCAGACTCCTTCAAGCCTGTTCGGCGCGTCCGCGAGATAACTCAGTATATGTACTTTTTTTCCCGCTTCAAAATCGAATGCAGATATTTCAACTCCCGGAATTACTGTAACTCCGTAGCGTTTTCCTATAACCTGACCTCTGACCGTGCCTGCAAGGCAGTCGTGATCCGTTATAGCGATTGTATCAATTCCGCTTTTCTGCGCTATAACAATTAAATCTTCTATTCCGACAGAACCGTCGCTCAGCTTGGTATGGCAATGTAAATCTGCTGCCATAACATTACTCCTTTACATAAAAATAGAAAAGAACTCAGCAATGATTAAAAAAGAGGGTAATCCAGAAGCCCTCTCATATTAACATTATAACATTTATATATCATTTTATCAACTCTCAAATTAGACAAATTTCGGCGAAGTATACAAGAAAATAATATTAAATTCTGTTAAAATTACCAAAAAAACCGCTGTTAAGAATCCTGTAGAGGGCAGAAACAGGCAGTCCGACAACATTGAAGTAATCTCCTTTGATTTCCTTAACCAAAAGAGCGCCTTTTCCCTGAATTCCGTATGCTCCCGCCTTGTCCGAGCATTCTCCTGTTTTTATGTAATCAATAATTTCATTGTCACTCAGACTATAAAACCGCACCTTCGTTTCTCTGTAAAACGTTTTTTCACAGTTGCGCGACAAAACAGTAACTCCCGTAAAAACCGAATGTTCTCTTCCGCTGAGAAATTTCAGCATGGAAAACGCCTCGGCGTCATCGGACGGCTTTCCGAGAATTTTTGAATCAGCCGCAACAACCGTGTCGGCTCCGATAATTATATCGCTTTCGTTTCTGAACGGCCGCGCTTTTATCTGTGAGAGCATAAGAACAGCCTTTTCAGGTGAAATCCCCTGCGGCAAAGTTTCATCAACGTCGGCGGTTTTGATGACAAAATCATTTGTTATCAGCCTTAAAAGCTCTCTTCTTCTCGGTGATTTTGACGCAAGAACAAGCATTAGAACACTCCTCTGTAGTAAAGACCTCTTGTATAATCAAAATCGGCTTTTTCGCCGTTTTTATAAAGGGCAATAATTTTTTTAACATCGCTTTTGCTCTCGTCGGTAAAATAAAAATGTATAAAATCCGTTTTAATATCTTTCATTTTATCCCCCATATAAAGCGGCACACTGTTTAAAAGCTGAACGCACGGATACGGCGAGCAGACAATCGGAAAACTGACACCGCGTCTGTCTGTAAGCGTTCCGTTTTTTCCGCATTTATCACAGCCTATTCTGCTCTTTACGGGGCATATTCTCGTCAGCATAAGAGGCAGTCTGCCGTACGCAATCATTCCCGTGTCCTCAGCATTTATGCTGTTTGCCTCTTTTACAGTAAGCTCAAAGGAGAGTATCGGAGAATTGAAATTCCGTGCAGACAGGCTGTTAAAAACATTCAAACCGAAATCTCCGTAAACGTGAAAACCAATTTTCTCTGCAAGCTGATACGCACCGATGTTGCCGCAAAGAGCATTTTTAACGCCGCGTTTTTTCAGTTCCCTGAGTCTTTTTTCAAGCCGTTTTTCCACGCCGAAAAGTCCGCGCGGCAGTTCCGCTCCCGCGCCTGTTTTTAAAAACGCTTCATCGCTCGACCATACCGGTATAAATATTCTTTTAAACGGGTGATCTTTCGGTATCTGCGCAATGTCTGCAAATCTTGCCGTAAAATACGGCGTTGTTTCTTTTCTTTCCCGAGGAGGGATTTCGTCAGGCGGATAGCATAAGGGCATTTTTAATTCGGCGGCGGACAGTGCCTCGACCGCTTTTCTGCGCAGTGCATTTATCTCTGCGGCAGGAAGCATAAGACCGTCGTCTGATTTTATTTTTATACTGCTCACATAGAACTGCGTGCCTCCAAGCTTTGACAGCCTGTTTTTAAGACTTTCGGGCGTTTCTGCTCTGTTAATCGCCTGCTGCGGCTCGGAGCATATAACGCTGACCTTTTTTCCGAGCGCTTCCGCCGTAAGGCGCACAGGTTTTGAACGCAGGAATTCAAGCTCCATATCAATAGGCACAAGAGGATTTTCATTGTCGTACAAATGAGAAAAATATTTAACCGCCTGCCGCGCGGAGACAACATCCTCCTTTTGCCTTGTGCCAAACATAGACCTGTCTCTTGTCCCGTTAAAATATCCTTCGGTAAAGCCGCTGCGGCTGAACACATTTTTGAGCAGTTCCTCGTCCTTAAAAGAGTATGCACCGTTTATCGCTTTTTTAATCGACGAAACAGCGGCGGCAACGTATTCGGGTCTTTTCATTCTGCCCTCTATTTTAAGACTGAGCACGCCCAGCCCGCTTATCTTCTCAAGCTGATTTAGGAGACTGAGGTCTTTAAGACTAAGGTCAAATCCGCCTTCCTTACAGGCAGAAAACGGCAGACGGCACGGCTGGGCGCACAGACCGCGGTTTCCGCTTCGCTGTCCGATCATTGCCGAAAAGTAGCATTGCCCCGATACACTCATACACAGTGCGCCGTGAACAAACATTTCAAGCTCCAAATCGGTGTCTGCGGCAAGCTCGCCAATCTCGTCCGCAGTCATTTCACGAGGCAGTACAAGACGTGAAACTCCGGCTTTTTTAAGGAACGCCGCAGCTGATGGAGTCATTGCGCTCATCTGCGTTGAGGCGTGAATTCTGACTCCGGGAAAACAGCTTCCGAGCATTTTCACAATGCCGATGTCCTGAACTATAAAAGCGTCGGCACCGTAGGTCAGGACTTTTTCGGCAAAATGAAAGGCGTCGGAAAACTCACCGTCCCGGCAAAGGGTATTAAGGGTAATATACACCTTAACCGCGTGCGAATGGCAGTACTGAATCGCTTTTTTTAGTTCCTCGTCATTAAAATTGCCGGCGCTGCGGCGTGCATTCAGCGTTTTACCGCCAAGGTAAACCGCATCAGCGCCGCATCTTACACCGGCAACAAGTGACTCCCGCGAACCTGCGGGAGCTAAAATTTCAAATTTCATATATTACCCGAGCCTTTTTCTGAGATTTTCAAGCTCTCTGTTCAATCTGTCTATCTCGCGTCTTTCAACGTCAACTTCTATTTTTGACCTTGCCGCGTCCTCTATATAATCCTTTATCTGCGCGCGCAGATTGTCTGCGGCGGCGGTTGCCTTTCTGCAGTTATCCGCCTGATTAAGCGCTGTAAGAACTGCGCACTGAATAAGCGAAAGGCTCGGATTGCTGCCTGAAACGCTCTTCATTTCGGCGTCAATCATTTCACCGAGATCCTCAACGTATTCGGGGTCGTCTTCAGTAATAATGGAATATGTTGCGCCGCAGATTTTAAGCTGAACTTTATTCTTGGGAGTCATATTTGATTACCGTAGCCTTTCTCCTGCTGCATAAATCAAAGCCGTTCCGCTGCCTGCAGGCACAGCAGCGCTGGCAGATAATATAAAGCTTAAAAACAGGCAGTTCGACTTATGCCGTATAAACTCTGCTCTGTATATCAGTATAACAAGATAATAAAATCTTGTCAAATAATATCGCATACCGTATTAAATTCTTAGAATCGCAACCGCAAAGGCAATATAAACAAGAAGTGAAATCGCATCGACTATCGTTGTTATAAACGGACTTGCCATTACGGCAGGATCAAAACCGATTTTTTTTGCAATAATCGGCAGCGTACAGCCGATTATTTTTGCCGCGACAATTTCAAATAGAATCGTCAGGCAGACAACAACTGAAACAGAAAGCGAAATTGCACTGTTCCCGAGCACGATTCTGTCAAACAGCATAAGCTTTGCGAAGCAGACGATACCGAGCGACGCTCCGCAGATAAAACCGACTCTGATTTCCTTCCAGATGACTTTGAATATATCTTTAAGACCTATTTCTCCGAGCGAGAGTGAACGGATAATGGTTACGCTCGCCTGGCCGCCCGAATTTCCTCCCGTATCCATAAGCATCGGAATAAACGCAACCAGTACCGACGCGGCGGCAAGCTTGTTCTGAAACGTAGTGAGGATCTGACTTGTGATGGTCGCGGAAATCATAAGCAGTAAAAGCCACGGAATACGCTTTTTCCACGTTTCCAAAACGCCTGTTTTCAGATACGGAGTATCTGTCGGCGTAATAGCCGCCATTTTCTGAATATCCTCGGTGTTTTCCTCCTGAATAACGTCGATAGCGTCGTCTACCGTTATTATGCCCACAAGTCTGTTTTCCATATCAACCACGGGCATTGCGAGAAAGTCGTACTTTGAAAGCGCATTCGACGCTGTTTCCTGGTCGTCAAGAGTGTTTATGGAAATTACGTTTGTTTCCATAAAATCCTCAATAATATCTTCGTAATCGTTAAGCAGAAGTTCCTTGACCGTTGTAACGCCTATAAGATGCCGCGAAGCGTCAGTGACATAGCAGGTGTATATTGTCTCCTTGTCAAGTCCCGTTCTGCGTATTCTTTTGAACGCGTCCTCAACGGTCATATCCTTTTTAAGGTCAATAAACTCAGGGGTCATAATTGATCCCGCCGAGTCCTCCGGATATTTAAGAATCGTGTTTATTGCCTCTCTGGTTTCCCTGTCTGTATTTTTAAGAATACGCTTAACGACCGAGGCGGGCATTTCCTCAACAATATCCGCCGTATCGTCAATATACATTTCATCCAGTACTTCGCGAAGCTCGTTATCCGAAAATGCATGAATAAGCTTTTCCTGCGTATCCGCGTCAAATTCAACAAAGGTGTCTGCTGCGTTTTCTTTTGTGAGCAGTCGGAATAAAAATATCCTTTTCCGCTCATCGGAAACATTTTCAAGAAGCTGAGCCATATCGGCAAAATTAATATCGTTGAGATAGTTCTTAAGCTCGGTTAAATTACGCTCTTCATAAAGGCAGTCTATGCGTTCTTTCATTTCCTCAAAATCCATTGGCTCACTTCCTTTCCTCCGTTTTTATTAAACATTATTCTTTGCTGACCGAATAAAACGGTTTTTCGTCTTTATCCCGAGGATTTACGATAATTCTGCGTGTTACTGAAAGAAAAACAAACAGAATAATCACTCCTGCCACAGCGCAAACAGAAGCAATTATAACTGCCGGCCGCTGATAAAAAAGCTCGCCCCTGGCGAAGGAAACGTAATCAGGCTGTGCCATTTCAAGCTTTACTTCTTCAATCGTTTTGTCAATACGGCGCACCTTGAATTCATACATTTTTGTAGAACCGTCAGAAGCGTTGACAGTAAAGCTCAGCTCCGGCTCCTGTTCATCATTAAGTCCCATGCTGATATTTGCAGGATAGCAGTAGGCGTTTGTATCTGCGGTCACAGGCGTGATGTTAAGCTGTGTAAGATCAGACGGAATATACAGCTTATAAACGGTATCGTTTGAATTAATAGCAGGCTGTACCTCTCCGTAATCGCACGACAGAGCAGACAGATCGGCATTGTCCGTAATTTTGAAGTCCCTTGCGTTCGAGTAGTTAAATGTATAGATAACGCTGCCGCTTTCAAAAGAAAGCGTTACATAAACGCCTGTCTGCCGGTGCATATTATCATAATTATACGTCACAAAAATGTTGGCGTCTCCGTTTATTTTGTAGCTGCGAAGCCGCGGACTTGTATCGGGATCGTCAAGTGTGATTGAAAAAGCAGTCTGTCCGCTGACAAAGCCGCCGTCTATCACAGCGTTTTCAAATTCAATTTCCTCAAGATACGGAACGTTTGAAAGCGGCGTCTCATTTGAAGGCTCTGCCGCATTGGCAGAGAAAGCAGCAATTATGCAAAAAGCCGCCGCAAAAACTGCGAAAATAATTTTTCTCATAATCAATCAGCAAGAATATAGCGTGATACTCCGCTTTCCTCCAGTTTTTCTTTTATTAATGCTCTGTCTCCCGATGCGGAAATAAAATAAATTCCATCGTCGCCGAGATCATCTGATAATTTATCGGCGATTTCGGTGCTGTCGTCAAGAACGGCATTTTCACCGAGACGGACATTTACCGCCCTTAACAGCTTTATATCATTCCCTATATCCGAATACAGCCGTTGCGCAAGGGATTCAAATCCGTCATTGTAACCGTCGCTTACCTCATCAGGCAGATCGACGCCTGTCAGTACAAAAACCGTAACGCCCATTGCGTATGTCTCAGAAATAATATCTTTTATATATGTGTAGGCATACTGGGAATCCGGATTAAGATACATATTTCCGGCAGTGTCCCTGTATGGCTCTCCTCCGCTTCCGGGAACGGCTGACGAGGCATCATTCGCAGGAACAATATTGTCCATATAACAGCAGACAATGCCGACTGTGAGAATGTCGCTTTTCATTAGTTTTTCAACAGAGGCTTTCAGATTCTCCGAGGGAAACGCAACGGTGCCGTAAGCATCGGCAACGGAAAGCTCGCTGCGGTAACCAAGCGAGCCTTCGCTTCTCTTTATATCAAACGCTACGCTGTTGCACCCCTCCGTCTCTGCCTGGGACAGCACGGCATCAAGCATAACGCTCCCGTCAAGTGAAACGCTTTCAATATATTCTGCGCTCAGTCCGAGTGAAATTTCATTGAGCGCGCTGTCGGGTGCTTCTCCCTGCAGCGCGGATCTATCGGGCATACCTTTTCTTATCATATAGACATCCATACAGGTATATCCGGCACAGAAAACAGCGACGCAGAGCAAAACAACGCCTGCTTTTTTGAAAAAACGGCGCACATTCTGCGGCGTGAGTTTCTTTTTCTTTTTTTTGGTTTCGGGACGCAGATAATCAAATTTATCCGAATAAATACCGCCTTCATCATACTTATCTGCAAAATCGATTTGCCTTCCCTGTTCCGCTTCGGTCCAGGTCTGATTTCGCGGCACATTTTTATAAAATCGCTTTTTCTTCATATTTTACCGGCATTCTTTTTAAGCAGCGCTATTGTTTGGGCAGGACTTTTGCTGTTGAAAACGGCAGAACCCGCCACAAAAACATTTGCCCCTGCCGCGGCACATTCTTTTATTGTTTCGGTGTTTATTCCCCCGTCCACCTCTATGTCCATTTCGGGGAATTCGGCGCGAAGCCTTTCTATTTTGGGAAGCATTCCGCGCATAAAGCTCTGACCTCCGAATCCCGGCTCAACCGTCATGACAAGCACCATTGAAAGAGAGCCGGCATACGGAAAAACAGTCTTTATATCGGTATCGGGTTTTACCGAAAGCGATGCTTTACAGCCGCATACCTTGATTTTTTCTATTGTTTTTTGCGTGTCGCTTTTGCTTTCAACATGAAACGTGATGATATCCGCTCCCGCGTCTGCAAAATCGTCAATATATTCAAGCGGATTTTCAATCATAAGATGAACGTCAAACGGCAGGGCGCAGACCTTTTTCATAGCCTTTATAACAGGTGCGCCTATTGTTATGTTCGGCACAAAACAGCCGTCCATAACATCAAGGTGAATCATATCCGCTCCTGCGCTTTCACACTTTTTAAGTTCTGCCTCAAGATTGGCAAAATCGCTTGCCAGCATTGAAGGGGAAATTTTTATATCCATAAGAAAGCCTCGAATGTATAATTTTATCGCATACAAGTAAATCTATTATACAATTAATAAAGAATAAAATCAACATATATAATTTTGCTTGTAATTGAAAGACAAGTGTAGTAGAATATATAAGTATTTCAGCTCATTGCGGAGGGAAAATAATGATTCAGGCTAATAATGTTACGGTGCAGTTTGCGGGAAAAGCGCTTTTTGAAAGGGTAAACGTTGTGTTTTCTCCGGGAAACTGCTATGGTATAATCGGCGCGAACGGCGCCGGAAAATCAACCTTTTTAAAGGTTCTGAGCGGAGAGCTTGAGCCTCAGAAGGGCGAGGTTTTTATGACTCCCGGCGAAAGGCTGTCCGTTTTGGAACAGGATCATTTCAAATACGACGACTGCGAGGTTGTGAAAACGGTGCTTATGGGCAATCCCCGCCTTATTGAGATTATGGAGGAGAAAGACGCTCTTTATTCAAAGCCCGATTTCAGCGAGGAAGACGGAATAAAAGCCGGAGAACTTGAGGCTGAATTTGCCGATCTTGACGGCTGGAACGCTGAATCGGACGCCGAATTCATGCTTAACAAGCTCGGGGTAACGGATGAATTTCACTATCTTAAAATGGCGGAGCTTTCGTCAGATTTGAAAGTTAAGGTGCTCCTTGCAAAGGCGCTTTTCGGAAATCCCGACGTTCTCTTGCTCGACGAGCCGACAAACCATCTCGATTTATCGGCTATACGCTGGCTCGAAAACTTCCTGCTTGATTTTGAAAACACCGTTATCGTTGTTTCACATGACCGTCATTTTCTGAACAAGGTCTGCACCCATATATGCGACGTTGATTTCGGCAAAATCCAGATGTATGCCGGAAACTATGATTTCTGGTATGAATACACCCAGATGCGCCAGCGCCAGCAGCGCGACCAGAACAAAAAGAACGAGCAGAAAATCAAAGAGCTTCAGGATTTTATTCAGCGTTTCAGCGCCAATGCCTCAAAATCAAAGCAGGCGACAAGCCGCAAAAAGCAGCTTGACGCTCTTGAAATGATAGAAATGCCCGTTTCTTCAAGGCGTTTTCCGTACGTTGATTTTAAACCTGACAGAGAATGCGGAAATGATTTGCTGCGCGTTGATCATATTTCCAAAACAGTAGGCGACAGAAAAGTGCTTGACAACATTTCATTTGTGATTCATCCGAGGGAAAAGGTTGCTTTTGTAGGCTCAGACGCCGTTGCCAAAACAACGTTTTTTAAAATTATTATGGGCGAACTTGAGCCGGACGAAGGTGAATTCAAATGGGGCGTTACCACCTCGCAGAGCTATTTTCCGAGCGACAACAGCGCGTATTTCGACGGAGTTGACCTCAATCTCATAGACTGGCTCCGTCAGTACACAACGCAGACCCTTGAAACAGACATCAGAAGCTGGCTCGGCAGAATGCTTTTCAGCGGAGATGACGCGCTCAAAACGGCACAAGTGCTTTCGGGCGGAGAGCGTGTCAGATGTATGCTCTGCAAAATGATGCTCAGCGGCGCTAATGTTCTTGTGCTTGACGAGCCGACAAACCACCTTGATCTTGAATCGATTACCGCACTCAATAACGGACTTATCCGCTATCCCGAAACGGTTCTTTTCACATCTCACGACCATCAGTTTATACAAACCGTGGCGGACAGAATCATTGAGATGTCGGGCGACAAGCTGATTGACCACAAGGGAACATACGACGAATTCCTTGAAACCTTTGACGAAGACCAGCTCAAAAAATACTGACGCAAAAAGTAACAGACGATTGTTTTCGCCCCGTTCAGACTGTCGATAAAGCGGTTTGCATATGCCGAAATGACTAAAAATTATAACTTATCCGTGTATGATATTAAGATATAGTGAATTCCATTCATTCCCCGATTGACTTATAGATTTTGAAAGCCGCTTGAATGTCGAGTTGATGTTCAAGCGGCTTTTAGCGTTTTCGTCCTTTGTCGGCTCTGCCGTATTTATATACGCCTGCAAATTCAGTTCCGTTTTTTTGAAGTCTGCCGGCAGGCGGATATTTATTTTTCGGATATTTCCATACGCTGAACGGAATGGATCGTTTCGCCCTGTTTTAAATTTCCTAATACGTGTTCTCAAATATTAATTTGATACTGAATTTCTGAACATTTCCGAAATTTCATCTGCAAGAGGTCTGTTTTCAGGCTTATCAAGATTAAAATCCTCCGCGAGAATTTCGCCTGCCGCCCTTCGGCAAACCGAAAGCGTTTCAGTATCTCCGAGCATATCGGCGATTTTCAGTTCGGGCAATCCGTGCTGGCGGTTGCCGAAAAAATCTCCGGGGCCCCGTTGTTTCAGATCCTCGTCCGCAATTTTAAATCCGTCTGAGCAATTTTTCATAACGGCAAGTCTGCTTTGCGCCGTTTCACCTTTACTGTCCGAAACAAGAATACAGTATGACTGCGCATTCCCTCTGCCCACTCTTCCTCTGAGCTGGTGAAGCTGGGACAGACCGAAACGCTCCGCATTTTCTATAACGATAACTGTTGCTTCGGGCACGTCCACTCCCACCTCAATAACGGTGGTTGAAACAAGTATTTTAATATCTCCTCGGACGAAAGCGCCCATAACTTTCTCTTTCTCGTCCGCTTTCATTTTTCCGTGCAGCAGACCGAGATTTATGCCGCGGAATACCGTTTCGGAAAGCTTTTCGGCATACTGCGTCGCAGGCAGCAGGTTGCTTTCTCCCTCTTCGACAAGAGGGCAGACGATATAGGCCTGCTCACCTCTTTCAACTGCTTTTCTGACAAATTCATATATCCTCGCGTGGTAGCGCGAATCAACGACGTCCGTGCGTATCTTTCGTCTGCCTGCGGGCAGCTCGTCCAGAACGGAAATATCAAGATCGCCGTAAATCATAAGAGCAAGCGTGCGCGGAATAGGTGTTGCGCTCATAACGAGCGTATGTACTCCGTGACCTTTCATTGCAAGACCGGCCCTTTGGTTTACACCGAATCGGTGCTGTTCGTCCGTTATCACAAGTCCGAGATTTTTGAATGCAACATCTTTTTGTATAAGGGCGTGCGTACCGATTACAAGCTGCGTTTCACCGCTTGCAAGACGCTCCTTTATTAGACGTTTTTCCTTTACGGAGGTGCTTCCTGTAAGCAGGTCGATTTTAATACTCGACGGCGCCAGAATTTTTGAAATCGTCTGTGTATGCTGAACGGCAAGTATTTCAGTCGGGGCCATTAGGGCGCACTGAAAACCGTTTTTTACAGACGTATAAACCGTCCCCGCCGCCACAGCGGTTTTTCCGCTCCCCACATCTCCCTGAATGAGCCTGTTCATAGCGTATTTTCCGCTCATATCGGATATACATTCGTCTATTGCCCTCTTCTGCGCATTTGTGGGAGAAAACGGCAGAAGGGCGTAAAACTCGTTGGTGTAATTTCTTATTACCCTTGCGCCCGATAACGCTTTCTTTTTGCCCCTGAGCTTCATTAGTCCCAGCTGAAGTATAAGCAGTTCCTCAAAAATAAGACGGTATTTCGCTTTATCAAGCCTTTCAAAATCACTCGGAAAATGTATCTGGCGGATTGCAAAATCAAGAGAAACAAGACCGTATTTAAGCCTGAACCGTGTGTCAAGAGTTTCGGGAATTTGGGGGAGAGCTTCAAGTGCCGTTTTAACTGTTTTGCCGATCGCGTTTGAATTAAGCCCCTCAGTGGCAGAATAAATCGGATGTATCCCGATGTTTTTTTCCGCCTCCTCGATTTTAGGAGAACTCATCTCGGCAAAGGTCAATTTTTTTTCAAGCTTGCCGAAAAGTACATATTCCTTATACTGCCTGAGCGCTTTTGCAAGATATTTGTTGTTGAAAATCGTAACACGAATATCCGTTTCGCCGTCTGTGAAACTGCATTTGTAAACCGTCATCCCCCTTTTTATCAGATGCTCTCTTACAGGAGTGATAAGGGTCGCTTTTATACAGACATTTTCTCCGCTCACGCACTGAGCAACAGTCCTCTCCTTTGACCAGTCCTGATACCTTCGCGGATAATAGCAAAGAAGCGAACGCACGTCAAAAATGCCGAGCTTGTTGAAAAGCTCGGCTCTTTTTTCACCAACGCCGCGGATGTATTTAATATCACTGTTTAAATTCAGCATTTTATTCCACCGAAATGATGAAGTAATAAATGGGCTGACCGCCGTATACGACGCTTATCTCAGGCTCATCGGCGTATTTGTTCCGAAGTCTGTCCGCAAGTTTCTGCGCCATATCCTCGGTTGCATCCTCCCCGTAAATAACGGTAATGATTCCGCCCTGTTTTCTTCTATACAGCTTGTCAGCGGCTTTAAAGGCAATCTCCGTAATATCCTTTCCGACAAATCTGATTTTGCCGTCGCAAAGCCCCATAATTTCACCCTGTTTAACAGGTCTGCCGTCAATCTCACTGTCGCGCGCGGCAAACGTAACCAGCGCCGTGCTCACGCTTTCGGCAGCCTCCATCATGCGCATCTGATTTGAGTCGGCGTCCGCCTCCTCATCAAACATCAGCATCGCCGAAATTCCCTGGGGAATGGTTTTTGTCTGAAGCACACGAACCTCTCTGCCCTCGGCAAGCGGAATTGCCTGTTCGGCAGCCATAATGATATTCTTATTGTTCGGCAGCACAAAAACAGTCTTTGCCGGAGTGGCCAGAATCGCGTTGAGAATATCATCGGTGGAGGGATTCATCGTCTGCCCTCCGCTCACAACAACGTCCGCGCCAATATCCCTGAATAATTCGGAAAGTCCCTCACCTGCACACACTGCAACAAAGCCGTATTCATTTACAGGCTCTGTCTTTGGCATAGGAGGCGTTTCTCCCTTTTTGACTCCGACCTCGGCATTTCTGTGCTGATAACGCATATTATCTATCTTGATGTTTATAAGCTGTCCGTATTTCAGCGCCGCCTGAATAACGTCTCCGGGGCAGTTTGAATGCACATGAACCTTGATAATATCGTCATCGTCCACAACGACTACACAGTCGCCGATGGATTCAAGATATGCCCGAAGTTTGAGAGGATCTTTTTCTCTGGCGTTGTCTGCCTTTTCAATCAGGAATTCAGAGCAATAGCCGAACTTAATATCTCCCGACGCGCCTGCCACAGCCCCTCCGTTCTGCCGTAAATCAGGCTCAGCCGCGCTTCCCTTCAGAGGCTGAACTATAGCCTCATTGTCAAAAACGCTTTCAAAACCTTGGAGTATAAGTACAAGTCCCTGTCCGCCTGCGTCAACAACACCCGCCTTTTTCAATACGGGAAGCTGCTCGGGCGTTTCGGCAAGTGCGTCCTTTGCGGCAACAAGCGCGGCAAAGCAGACCTCCATCGGGTCGTTGATTGTTTCCGCCATTTCCTGTGCCGCTTCGGAAGCTTTTCTTATAACTGTTAAAATCGTGCCCTCCGTGGGCTTCATGACCGCCTTGTACGCGGCGTCAACGCCCTCGGAAAAAGCTTTTGCAACAACCTTTCCGTCTGCCTGCGAAAGTCCCTTGAACGCCTTTGCGAAGCCGCGGAAGATCAATGAAAGTATAACTCCGCTGTTTCCTCTTGCTCCTCTCAGCAGTGCGGACGCGCAGCGCGATGACGCCTCTTCAAGCGTGCAACCGTCGGGCAGCACTGCCATTTCCTTAGCGGCCGCGCCGATTGTCATACTCATATTTGTGCCTGTGTCTCCGTCAGGGACGGGAAAAACATTAAGAGCGTCCACCGCCTGACGGCTGTTGGCAATATTGTTTGATGCGGAAATTATACCGTCACGAAACATTTTACCTGTAATCATCCAGAATAATCTCCTTTAATGAATTGCGTCAACAAAAACATTGACCTTGGATACCTTGAGGTCTGTTGCCGATTCAACGGTATATCTGACCTTATTTGTTATACTGTCCGCTATTGCGGAAATATTTACGCCGTAGGAAACGGAAATATGCAGGTCTATCACAAGCGCTCCGTTAATGCTCTTGACTATAACGCCCTGTCCTGAATTGTCCCAGTCCGCACGGTTTTTAATGATCGTTTTTATGCTCTGGATCGGATTTGAATTCACCATCCCCGTTACGCCGAAGCAGGACTGAGCCGCTTTGCCGACAAGTTTTTCAAAATAGTTATTTGTAATTTCAATGTATCCGTTCGGATTTTCAAATTTAACCATAAATTACCTCCGATATTATAATTTGGCGCAGTTATATCCTCTACAAGCATTATAATATATTTTGCCGTTTATAGCAAGCACTGCGTTTTTTTAGAAAGACTATGTTATTGCGTTTTAAAATACCAGTCCTCTATATTTGAAAAGCAATCATAAGCCGTTCCCTGCATATCTCCGTTCATTGCCTTTGAATAGCAAATCATCGCGCGTCTGTAAAGGAGCGGAACATACGGCGTTTCTCCCGTAAAAGCAAGCAGGAAATCACCCTGTTCGGTCTCGCCGCTCATATATTTCATATAGGTCTGAGCAGCACTGCTCTCCGAAACATTTATTCCGTAATGACTGTCTCCCGTTTCGGTAAAAAAGCTTGCGAGCGACATATCGGGCGGCAGTTTGATTTCTCCGATATAAAGGTCAAATCTTTCACTTTTAACAAGCTGACTGTATTTATCAAAAGAATCGGCTTCAAAAAGATTCACCGAAAAGCCCGCCGCTTCAAGCTGCTGTTTTACAAGCCTGGCGCACGCAACACGGTCCGCGTTGTCGGAATTCACAAGCAGCGAAAGTGAAAGATTTTCTGCGCCGCTCTGCGTTATTGCCTGTTTTGCGGCGTTTACATCAGCCGTTTTCGTGAAGATTTTTGTTGAGGAAAGCTCCGATTTCGGATTGAAAACCGTCTCCGCGGCAAGAGCAAAGCCTCCGAACGCGCTTTTAACAAGCATTTCTCTGTCAACGGCAAGCGAAATCGCCTTTCTTATATATTGATTCGACGTTATTGAGCTTTTATTATTGATTCCTATGAACACAAGATTATTCATATTAACAAGCTTTTTATCGGCAGTTATCTTTCTTGATGAATCACGGCTCAGGTCGCGGAAAGCAAAGCTTATATTTCCTATATTCACGGCATTATCAACCGATTCTGACGTCGTTATATTTTCAAGATGAATGGTTGTGATGTATGGTTTGAAACTGTCCGATTTTCTCGCTTTCAGAACTGTCTCTCCGTTTTCGATTGCAAAATAATATCTTCCGCTGCCGACGGGATTGCCGTTTTCATCGTCTTCCGAGCTGATTATCGGAAAAACAAGCAGATTGTGCGCGTAGCTGTTCGGATAACGGAGATTAAAAACCGCAACAGCGTCTGTTTCCGCTCTGCACGAGGAAATTCCAACAAGAGAATTTCCCCAGTAAGGCGACTTTGCCGCCTTTTCAAAAGAATATTCAACATCTTGAGCCGTCAGCGCTGAGCCGTCCGAAAATTTCAGACCCTCGTTCAGCGTGACCTCAAGTACATCGGCGTCTGTATATCTGTATCCCGACGCAATATTCAGCGTTGCGCTGAAATTATCATCCAAATCAAAAAGGCTTTCAAACACAAGCTGCGCCAGAACCTGATTGTTCTGTGTAATCGAGTCAAACGGGTTGAGACTGTCCGACTGCGTATAGCTTAACTTAAATGTTGAATCGTCTTCAGGTATATAGCTTTCCCTCTTGCTGACCGCCTCGGTCACCTGTTCGGTACCGTCAGACTGAGACGAGCAGGATGAAAACAAACCGAATAGGATTAAAACACACAAAACCAGCGCTGTTTTTTTTGCCATCTCTACCTCCTGAAAATTCTGACGTCAGTTGTGGTGCCTGTTTTGTCATCAATCTCAAACAGACAGCCCTCCAGTGCGCATACGCCCTCCGCCGGTTTGAATCTGACGGGCAGACCCGTCCTCAGTTTTTGAATCGCAGATTCAGCGGCAACACCCAGCACCGAATTTACAGGCCCTGTCATTCCTATATCGGTGACATAGCCTGTCCCTTTGGGCAGAATTTGATTGTCGGACGTCTGAACATGAGTGTGCGTGCCGAACACCGCCGAGACTCTGCCGTCAACATAAAAACCCAGCGCCCGCTTTTCGCTCGTTGCCTCCGCGTGGAAATCAATAATGATCACCCTGCATCCTGCCTTCTTTGCCCGGGCAATCATCTCGTCGGCAACGTCAAACGGGTTTCGTATCGTATCAAGATAAACCGCGCCCTGAAGATTTATAACAGCGGCGGAAATATAGCCTCTGTCAACAATCGTCATTCCCTGACCGGGAGCTGAAATATGGTAATTCGCAGGACGGATGATATATTTGTTTTCATCAAGATAATCGCAGATTTCGGGTCTGCGCAGGCTGTGATTTCCAAGCGTGATCACATCAGCGCCGCATTTGAAAATAAATTCCGCGTCGCGCGGCGTTATACCGTTCCCAACTGCAGCATTTTCTCCGTTTACAATCGTAATATCGGCGGAATATTCCCTTTTCAGTTCGGGCAGCACCCGCATAAGGTATTCACAGCCTTGTTTGGATACAACATCGCCAACGGCAAGGACTTTCAAAAAATGCACCATCCTCTAAATAATTTATATTATTATACAATACCCGAAGATTAAAAACAACAATCTCGAAAGTGATTAGATAAATTTTACAATATATTAAAATTTGCCGATTTGTCAGGGTCGCGTTACAAAATCAGAAAACCTCAACGTCAGAAAGAAAAGCCGCAATATATTTTTGAGAGATTTCCAATTATGAGAACGCGCAGGGAAAGTATTATACTGTCTGTCGCGAACAGCAAGTTGCTTTTGAAATCATCAAATGAAAAAAGATAGAAACGAGTAACTAAAAAGCATCCGAGTAATAAAGCGGCAAAGCCTGCCGAAAATGATTTGAAAGATATTCTGCAGTATATTTTAAAGGATTTGCCTCCGCCGAGGGCAGCGTCTGATTCCTTGGATGAAGTATCCATTCGTTAAGACAGGCGGAAAATAAAATTCAATAGACAATTGATTATAATATTGCTATAATAATCCTAATCCCCATTATTTTTCATCAGTATATAAATAAGGAAGCACTATGGACATAACAAATTTTAAATGGATAAGGCATCCGAAAGACTATCATTACCGTGATAACAAAGTGGAAATCGTCACAGCGCCATACACTGATTTATGGCAAAGAACTTACTATCATTTTCAAAATGACAATGCGCCGGTACTGCAAATGGAAACCGATAAGAAGTTTTTCAGCTTTATAGTCAAAACAGATTTTTCCGATAGCCATCAGAGGTTTGATCAGTGCGGAATTGTTATGTACTTAGACAGCAGCAATTGGCTTAAATGTTCTGTTGAATATGAAAATGAGAATTTTCAGCATTTAGGCAGTGTTGTAACAAACGGCGGATATTCCGACTGGGCAACCACCGCTATCCCTGCTGCGATAAAAACCATGTGGTATCGTTTCAGCCGGCGGGAAGACGATTACTGTATGGAATGCTCTGAAGACGGCATAAACTTCAGCCAGATGCGCATTTGCCATATGAACAAAGGCAATGGTAAAATTAGATTTGGAATCTATGCCTGCTCGCCGGAAAACGCTTCATTCAGGGCTGTTTTTACGGATATGAAATTTACAGATTGTCAGTGGAAAGCCCATAATGGACAGCAGCCGGACTGAAACCGAGCCGAATTGATTATTAAAAATCTAATAAAATGATATAATCCGATTGAACTTGTTTTGCATTTCAATCGGATTTTCTTGTATTTTAGAAAATAAGCTTATACGCGCAGAGGCTACCGAAAAAGCCGCCGTTCCCGTTGCCTCGGATAAGCAATTGCAGCGTTTGATTGCAAGGATTTTTAATCTCCGATATAGTATTTAGCTTGCAGTGAATACAGTTTTTGATATTCTCTGTTACGTGCCAGCAGCTCTTCGTGCGTACCGTGTTCACAAATTTCTCCTTGCTTAAAGACGAGAATCTCATCACACAGCCTACATGAAGAAAGCCTGTGAGAAATATAGATCGCGGTTTTTTGCTTTACGATATTGTCAAATTGAACAAACATCTCATTCTCCGCTCTTGGATCAAGAGCCGATAAAGGTTCATCGAGTATTATTATTTGCGCGTCCTTTGCTATGGCACGCGTTATGGCGATTTTTTGACTTTCTCCTCCGGACGGCTCAAAGCCGCTGCTGTCAAACTCCTTGTAAACACTCGTATCCATACCTTTGGGAAGAGAATTTATTCTTTCACCTAATCCTATATCATTCAGCAGCTCTGCCGTTTTTTCTCTGCTGTCTGCAGAATTATCCTTCCAAATAATATTTTCCTTAACCGAAAAAGAAAATAATTTGTAATCTTGAAAAACAGCGGCAAACACTTTCATATATTCATCGTAATCAATATCCTTGATATTGATACCATTCAACAATATTTCGCCTTCAGTCGGGTCATATAATCTGCATAAAAGCTTTATGAAGGTGGTTTTTCCTGAACCGTTTTCACCAACAATGGATATTTTTTTACCCTTTTGAATCGTTGCATTTATGGCTTTTAATGCAAAAGTATTTTGACCGGGATATTTAAATGAAACATTTTTGAATTCGATTAAAAAATCTTCCATTTGAGGCAAGGTCAACCTTGCATTTTCACGCATAGTATCTTTGATATTTATGTATTTCTCCAATGCTTCGTAATATACTCCGTAAACTTTAATATCCACTATACTTGTTATTATATCTTTAACTGACGCCGAAAACGCAGTTATGGCGGAAACATACATGGAAAAGCTGCCCAAAGAGATATTCCCATCAATAACATCTTTAATCAAATAGCAATACGTCATCAAGCTTTGCAGAATCACAAACAGTGTATTAAATAACGCAGACTTGGAAAAGTATTTGTTTCGCTTTTCATAAAAGCCTATTGCTTTATGGGCGTATTCCTTTTCTTCGTTAATTAACCAATCACCGATTTGATTCATTCTTATTTCTTTTGAATACGAAGAATCCTCAAGGATACGAGTAAAATAATTCCATCTTCTCTCTATGTTTACCGCTTCAAGAGAAAGCCCGTGTGCTTTTTGCTTTAGTTTATAATCGATTACGGTGCTGATAACCATAAGCACTGCAAAAGCGCAAACAAGCCATATATTCATTGTAAAAATAATGGCAACGATACCGATTAATGTAATCATTTTACCGGCAATAGAAAAAGCATTCTCTAAAATAAAAGAAAAACCATGCCAGTCGCCATATAAAAACTTATTGGCTTTCTCCTTTATTTCATGAAAATCCGGTGTTTCCAAATTACTGTAATTTGTGTTTAACAATTTATTATGTATAAACTCACTAAACGCGCATGATAAATAGCATCGTTTATTAAATATCTGCAATTCAATATGTGAACCAACCCAATTTTTAATAAAAGTAGCTATAAGAAGCAAAACGATATAGCAAGCGAGCATTTCTATCCGTTGCTGATTCAGCAATTCGTCAATTATGAATTTAGGCATGGCAATTATAATCAACGGCATAATGCCTTGAACCATTTGATTCAGTATGTTCAAAACAACATATGATTTCTTGTTTTTCCAACTAAATTTTAAGAAAAAAGTTAAACCTTTAATCATCATATCCCTCCTTCAAACCTAAGTCAAACAATAAGCAAAACTGTCTGTTTCCATTTTAAATCCAAATGACGATATTTTCAATAAGCTCCAAAGCGCCGCGAAAACCGAGAAATTCAGCGAAATCTCCGAACCGCCGCAGAACCGAGGCGTGTTACACAAGAAGTTAAGCAAATAAAAAATCCTTGAAACCAAGGTATATCAACGGTTTCAAGGATTTTATATGTGGTACGCTGGAAGGGATTCGAACCCCCGACCTTCTGGTTCGTAGCCAGACACTCTATCCAACTGAGCTACCAGCGCGTAACACCTTATTAAATTGTAAATATACACTTTATGCAAAAGCGGCTGTTTGGTTCGTAGCCAGACACTCTATCCAACTGAGCTACCGGCGCATTTTAAGCATATCAAAGCCGCAGGCACAGCCACAGCCTTCAATGCTCAAATAATATAACACATTACGTCACAAAATGCAAGTATTTTTTGAGATTAAATGACGCACACGGCTTTTTGTGCTATTCGCCGGTTGTTTCCTCTACTTTCTGGAACTTTGCCGTGAGGTTGATATTTTTATTGACGCGCACCGTATATTTTGTACCGGAAGCACGGAGCTCGCCCGTATCGTTATCGTACCAGCCGATGAACTGCGAATCAGCGTCAGGTGTTGCAACAAGAACAGCCTGCTTGCCTTTATCATATTCACCGTCCCCCGTTACAGAGCCGTTTCCGTCAATATCAACAGACACAGCGTATTTTGCCTGCGTTGTACTCTCTGTTGTTTTTTCCGCGGTTGTCGTGGACACTGTCGTACTCTCTGTTGTTTTTTCAGTAGTCGTCGTCTTTTTCTCGGTTGTCGTTTTCTTTTTGGTGGTTATTTCTTCCGTTTGCGTGGTGATGGATTCGGTTTCGGCGGTTGTTGTCTCTTTTTGCGCTGTGTGGGTAACAGCAAAAACGATTCCGGCAACAAGCGCTGTTAAAATTACCGAAAGTATGACTATGACCGCAATGCTTTTCTTGGTGTTTTTTCTGTTTTCATAATCCTCGTTATCCGAATTATCCGAATCCGCATATTCCCCATTATTTTCCTCTATTTGCTCGTTCTCATCAAAAAGCGGAGAGCCGCAGTTCTGACAAATATATCTTCCCTCTTCATTTTCAAATCCGCAGTTTTTGCATCTCATTGAGCATTACCTCCCGTTTGTTTCCTTATTGTAACACATTTGTTATAAAATAACAATACGCAGTTGATTATATGTTAATAAATTAGCGTATTTCCATTTTAGGTATTGACTTTTCAGCAAATTTATAATAAATTTAAATAGTAACGTTTATTGTGGAGCAGTAAACACTATTTGGGGAGAGAATTATTGCTTCAAAACGTATTTTGTACTTGAAAGGGGTACTGTAATGAAAAAAACATTCAAACGCGTGCTTTGCGCCGTTACTGCCGTATGCCTGATACTTACACTTGCAGGCTGCGCAAAAATCAATTATGTTACAAACGGCACTATAGCAGCAATCAAAGCTGTTCAGGATGGCTCATATCTTGAAACCGACACCGGAGCAGACGAAGGTAATGCCACGGCTTCAACTATAGAACCGTTTGTTGCCAATACATACGGCGGAGTTGAATTTGCTACCGAAGAAGATGTTATCAATTATTATATTGAGTGCTTAAACAACACCAAATCGCAGACATCTTCTTATACGGAAAACGGAAGCCCTGCAACATATTATAAAATGGTATGCGAAGAGGCGCTCACAGTTGAGAACCTTCTTATTGAGGGCAAGAAAAACTCAATGATCGACGATCTTGTTCCCACACTTCTTGACGAAATGTTCCACGGCGGTGTAAACGGACTTCCGCCCAGCACAAACAGGAATCCCGATCTTGACCACACTGAGGACGGAACGGTTGACTTCAAGACCTCTCCTCTTCAGGTAGATGATATTGCTGCCTGCAATGTTGCGGACAATGGTGACGGAACTATAACGCTTACGCTTCAGCCGAAGGCTACAATTCTTTCCATGCCCGGCAAGGACTCACAGGGAAGATTTTTCAACACGCTCGGTGATATTACTTCTACCGTTGAGTCAATCAGCGTTCTTTCCTTCTCAGGCGGAACGATTGATGAAAACTTTGTTGTCAATTATGACGGCGGAACAGGCGTTATCAAGATTGACACTGCAACAAAGGAAATCGTTGAGGCTGACTACACACTGATCGTTCACATTGACGTTCAGCATGCCAACATCCTTGTTATTAAGGACAAGAGTGCTTCCCTTGATGTAATATTCAAGATTCACGCTCCCGCAAGCGATGAATACCTCCTTGAAACAAAAGGCCTTGTAAGAGCATAAAGTCATTTTATGTCAACCAAATGAATAAATGAGTTGCTTTCGCAGAGTCCCATTTCTCTGCGATTAGCCTGTGATGACCGAAAAGGAGTTTCCGAATTAATGAAAAGAACATTAAAGCGCGTGCTGTGTGCGGTTCTTGCGATTACTCTTCTGCTCTCTTTTGCGGGTTGCGCAAAAATCAGTTATATCGCAAACGGCACAATTGGCGCAATAAAAGAAATCAAAGACGGCAGTTGGAAAACTGATACACAGGCAACAGATTCAAATATGAACGCACCGTCTGAGATTGTAATTGATTCCTTTGTTGCCGGAACATACGGCGGAGTGGAATTTACGTCAGAGGAAGACGTTGTAAATTATTACATAGAGTGCTATGACAATACCAAGGCGCAGACTGCCAATTATATTGACGCGGACGGCAACACGCAGGAATTTTATGCGCTTGTCGGCGAAGAAAAGATGACAATTGACAATATTCTTGTAGACGGCACTGAAAACCAGATGCTTAACAGCGTTGTACCCGGAATTGTTGAAACGGCGTTTCAGTATAATGTTTACGGACTGCCGCCCTGCAACAACAGAAATCCGTTGCTTGACAACACTAACGGTGACGCTGCAAATCCCGGCGCATATGATTTAAGGACTTCGCATTTTAAACCTGAATATGCCCTTGCCGGAAATGTTAAGGAAAACTCCGACGGTACAATTACCATCACCATTCAGCCTAAGGACGCATCCATGTCTGTTCGCGGTGAAGATTCCCAGGGCAGCTTTTTCGAGGTTCTCAACGATTTAGGCGCGACTGTTAATCAGCTTTTCACCGATTACAGTATGCTTTCATGGGCGAGCGGCACAACGGAAGAAAACTGCCTTGTGAACTACAAAGGCGGAACAGGTACTGTAACAATCGACCCTGCGACCAAAACCATTACCGCCGCCGATTATCATATGAGCGTTACCGTTGAGGTTAAGCACGCAAACGTTACCGCGATCAAAGATAAGAGCGGTACCATTATTATTTCGCACTATCTGCATTATCCCGCGTCAGACGAATATATTTATAAAGCCAAAACGCTTACAAGAGTATAACATGATATGATATAATTCAATATCTTGTGGTGTTTTTGACTTAATCATAACGCAATAAAGACTGCAAACTTACCCTTTGGAATAATTTGCAGTCTTATTTTTTGCGGCTCACTTTTCTATGCAAAATTACATTTAAACGTTTCAAAATACGATTAATCTGTTGCTGATTTAACGGCAATTTTCCTTTTTATCTTGTCGAAATTTTTATCAAAATCTGACTGTTTTCCTTTAATGAAAGAATGGAATATGGCGGATTTTACGATGGAGTTTAATACTATGAGTTACATAAAAGAAATCAGAAAATATATTGGTACTGCTCCAATGCTTTCGGCGGGTGCAACTGTTGTTGTATTAAAAGATAATAAAATTCTTTTAAATTTAAGGTCAGACACGAATACTTGGGGAATTCCCGGAGGTGCTATAGAACTGGGAGAGACCTTGGAAGAAACCGCCTCCAGAGAACTAAAAGAAGAAACAAATTTAAATGCGGAAGATTTTACTCTTTTGAATGTGTTTTCAGGGGAGAAATTCTTTTTTAAATATCCGAATGGTGATGAACTCTATTCTGTTGTTGCGCTGTATCTTGCAAATAATGTAACCGGAAATTTAAAGATTACCGATTCGGAGAGTTTTGAACTACAGTATTTCGGTAAGAACAATCTGCCGAATTTAGAAAGCAGGGCAAAGGTAATTATAGATTGGCTGATTGAAAAAAAGTATTTATTATGAGGTATGCCGCTGAATGATTTGTATTTCTGCAGCATCATTCGGAAAGCAGGCAATCAATACAATTTGATTATTGATAAAAATATTTACGTATGTTATTATATGTTTGTGTTTCAGTCTGCTGCCGATTGGCGCCTTTAACACAAAAAGACAATGCGGAAAATTCCGTGCTGTCGGGAATTAAAGCCTTTGAGACGCAATGTGCGGCGTTTGAGGGCACAGCCGCAAATCTGTCCGGCTACGCAGATTGTGCGATTTTAAATTTTTATATGTAGTCGGAAAGGCTGTGTAAAATATGAGCGAACAGTTCCCGAATATGGACTATGACGCGGACGAGGTCATTAACGGCTTCAAAGAAAGAATAAAATGGCCAAAGCCGAATGAAGTGCAGGCTGTTGTCAAACCGGACAAATTATTTCTTCGTCTGCTGATTTCTGCTATTGCCACGATTATCGCAGGCGGAGCGATATACTATATGATGCTCCCTGCTCTTAATTTCAAAGACGACCAGATGTATATTTTCGTCATTGCCCTTATCATTGTTTTTATGGCGATTTTTGCATTTGTTTGCCGCGCAAACAAAAGAGTTGAACGCAAGGAATATGTAAAAAGGAAATCTGTTATTCCGATTATTATTGTTGCCGTAATACTTGTTGTTATGGGTATCGGCTGGCTGTGGGGAACAACGTTTTTCCGCGCGGGCGCATATAGCAGTCTTATGACCGTTGAAAGCAGTGATTTCAGTACCGACTTTGAGTCTATCAATTACGACACCGTACCGAGAATAGACGAGAAAAGAGCGCTTGTGCTTGCCGACCAGCAGCTTGGTTCACTATCCGAGTATAAAAGTCAATACGTTGTTTCACAATCAACGACTATGATAAATTACAACGGCTCACCCGTAAGAGTCGCCTATCTTGAATATGCAGACGTTTTCAAGTGGTTCAACAATACAAAAGAGGGACTCCCCGCTTATATGATCATTGATCTTGTCACGCAGAAGGTTACCGTTGTAAACTGTCTTGAAAAATTCGGCAAGTGTATCAAATACAGCCCGACGGAACTGTTCAATGAAAAGCTTGTGCGCCACCTGCGTTTTCAGTATCCGACAGAGCTTCTGGACGTTCCGAATTTTGAAATAAGCGACGACGCAAAACCGTACTGGATCACCCCCGTTCTGGACAAAACAATCGGACTGTTCGGCGGAACGGATGTCAAAGGAATAATTATAACGAATGCTCTGACGGGCGAAAGCGAATACCACGACATAGAGGCGGTGCGCTCCGACGCCTCGCTTGAATGGATAGATGTTGTTTACGGACACAATCTTATTCTGCAGCAATACAACTACTACGGCAAGCTTCAGAACGGCTTTTGGAATTCAATAATCTTCCAGAATGACGTAAACCTCGCTTCTGACGGAAACGGCTTTATCGCTATGGATGATGATGTATGGGTTTACACGGGCGTAACCTCGTCCGAGTCCGACTCCTCCAACTTCGGCTTCATTCTCTGTAATCAGAGAACAAAAGAAACGCGTTATTATCAGAACGGCGGCGCCATTGAAAGCGCAGCGCAGAAATCGGCAAAAGATGCGGTTCAGAACTACGGATACGACACAACATTCCCGATTCTTCTTGATATTGAGGGCAAACCGACGTACTTTATGAGCCTTTACGGTACAAGCAACACAGTTAAGGGCTATGCACTTGTTAATCTTGAGGATAAAACTATCGTCGGAACAGGTCTTGCGGATAATCTTAAGAGCGATGTTAAGGCGCTTAACGCGGCAGTTGAAAATTATATTTCCGCTATGCAGGACAAGGGAATGATTGGCTCAAACGTTAATATGAATGAATATTTTGCAGACGAATCCGAAATCGACAGCGCACAGACGGACGGAGCTCAGCAGACAGGTCCATCGGGCGGAGAAACCGTTACGGGCGTTGTTGCTTCAATTAAGACGTCTGTAAACAACGGCAACACATATTACTATTTTGAAATAGACGGCACTTATTACTATGTCTCCGTTTCGGAATGTATGGAGGCTCTGCTTATAAACACGGGGGATACCGTTACGGTTACTCCGAGCGGAACGAGAAACGGGCAGTTTGCCGAGGCGGTAAGCGTTTCAAAGTAGTCAATAATCATTTTTAAAGGGGAAAATTTTATGGAAGAAACGAAGGTTAAGGAAAAAAAGGTAAAAAAGCACAGAGGACTGAAAGCTCTGGCAATTATTGCGGCAATTATTCTTGTTATTGCCGTTGCGACTGAAATCGTTATTAATGTAATGACCAAGCCTGTGGACGATGCGGAGGCTGTCAGCAGTATGCGTGCCGTCGGCGGACTTCGCGTGTCGGACACGGTTGAGTATAAAGCTGAAAGTGCCGAGGGACTGGACAAGAATTTCGTCATCAAATTTATGCAGTTTATATGGAACTGCGTAGGCATAAGCGATGAAAACGCGCACAAGGATCAAATTACGCCTGACGACATTACCAAAATTAAGGACATTGCTTATATAGATGACTCTAATCCTTATCATATGCTCGATGTGCTTTATCCCGAAAGCACCGCATCTGACGCCAAACTGCCCGTAATTATTGATATTCACGGCGGCGGCTGGATGTATTCAACAAAGGATCTGAATGAAAACTACTGTCTTGCGCTCGCAGACAGGGGCTTCGTCGTTTTCAATCTCAGCTACAGGCTTGTTCCCGACGTAACCGTAAACGAACAGATACAGGATGTTGCCTGTGCACTTAAATGGATAAGCGAGAATATACAGAATTATCCTTGCGACCCTGAAAACATTTTGCTTACAGGTGATTCAGCAGGCGGTCAGCTTGCAGTCTATGAGGCGGTTCTTCTTCAAAGTCCCGAGCTTCGCGACACATTTGAGGTAGTTGACGGCAACCTGGATATAACAGCGCTTATGCTCACCTCGCCTGTTCCTTATATGAAAAACGGAGGCCCCATAAATATCTATACAAAGCTTCTCTGGGGCAAAAACTACAAGGAAAAGGCAACATATGATTATATGGATCTGGATGAAATTGTGGATTATGCTCAGCAGATTCCTCCGACTTACCTTATTACAAGCAGCGGCGACATTCTTGCACACGGTCAGTCCGTTAAGGCTTATGAATTGCTTAATAGCAAGGGCGTAATATGCGAGATTGCGGACTACGGCAAGGTAAACGGAAAGAAGCTCGCACACGTTTTCAGCGTTCTTGACCCTTACGATGAGGCAGGAACAACAGCGATCGACGCCGGAATTGAATTCTACAGAGAAAGAATAGAAAACAAATAAAAGCTCCATATCAAATGTTGGAGCAGAGCGAATAAATAAAGGATGAGCCTCTTCCTTTACCCCCCCAACATTTATCTTGCAGTCTTTAAAACTCCCTGTTTGCTTTTGCAAACGGGGAGTCAGCCTGTCAAAAAAGCTATACAAACGCCCTAGTTTCCTGTATAATAAAAGGGAACGGGGGTGTTGTTGTTATGGAACAATGGAAAAGAGATAGACGAGGAGAGGTCCT